>CALXJA010000032.1 GCA_944388465.1 uncultured Emergencia sp. | reverse complement strand
GGCGGTCCGATGATGGGAAAAGCACAGAACAGCGACGGAGGTGTCGTCGTAAAAAATACGGGCGCTGTTCTCTTCTTCGATGAAACACAGGCGCGACTCAGCGAGCCGACTCCGTGCATCAGCTGCGGAAGATGCTACAGAGGATGCCCTGTGGGTCTCATGCCGAAGGAATTCGCAAAAGCATATGAGGCAAAGGACGCAAAACGTCTCAGCGACCTGAAGATCATGGAATGTATGAGCTGCGGCAGCTGTTCTTATGTCTGTCCGGCGAAAAAGCCTCTGGCGTTTGTAAATACGCTCGCAAAGAGCATGGTAAAGGAGGCCGGTCTCTAATATGAAAACAGCTAAAAACGCAAATATGCTCGTCACATCAAATCCGCATATCACCGATTCGATGAATACGACCAAGATCATGTCTCTGGTCATACTGGCACTGATGCCGTCACTGATCGCCTCGATCTACATATTCGGTTTCCGCGCTCTGATGCTGGCTCTGGTATGTATCGTATCCGCCGTATTCTTCGAATGGGCTTACGAGAAGATCATGAAAAAGCCGAACACCGCAGGAGACATGAGTGCGGTGCTCACCGGTCTTCTGATCGCCATGAACGTACCTGTTACACTCCCTTACTGGCAGGGAGTGATCGGTTCTTTCGTGGCCATCGTCATCGTAAAACAGTTTTTCGGCGGTCTGGGCCAGAACTTTGCAAACCCTGCCATCACCGCCAGAATCGTTCTCTTCGTATCCTTTGCCACGGATATGACCACCTGGGCTGATCCGACAAAGGGACGTGTATTCAGCGCATCAGATGCTGTCACTTCCGCTACGCCGCTGGGCGTGTTTACGGAAAGCGGCGCTTCCGAAGCGGAAGCCGCATTCTCCGTCAAACAGCTCTTCTTCGGTACAGTCGGCGGCTCTATGGGTGAAGTATGCGCACTCGCTCTGCTCATCGGCGGTCTGTTCCTGATCGTGATGAAGATTATTCCGATTTCTACTCCGGTGGCATTCCTGGGAACTGTCGCCGTTATCTCACTGTTGGCAGGCGTCGATCCACTCTGGCAGATCTGTGCCGGCGGTGTTATGCTGGGAGCTTTCTTCATGGCAACCGACTATGCGACGACTCCTTCCACTACAGCCGGAAAAATCGTTTTCGGTATCGGCTGCGGTCTCATCACCATGATAATCCGACTCTTCGGCTCTTATCCGGAAGGCGTATCGTTCTCGATTCTCCTGATGAACATCCTGACGCCTCTCATCGACAGTTTCTTCGAGAAGAGACTCTACGGAAATCCTGACAAAGCCGCGAAAAAAGCTGCAAAGAAAGCTGCTGCAGAAGGAGGTGCCGATAAATAATGAATGATACTAAGAAAACTTCTTTCCGGGACGGCATGGCAGGCCCTACCGTCATCCTGCTTATCATCTGTCTCGTCATCTCCGGTGCTCTGGCAGTGACGTATCAGGTTACCGCACCGCAGATCGAAAAGATCAATAAAGAAACAGCAGATGCCGCACGTATGGAAGTTCTTCCGGGTGCCGGCTCCTTTACCGCAGCCGAAGGTGACATGCCGGAAGGAGTTACGGAATATTACACCGAAGACAACGGTCTGGGCGTGGTAGTCACAGCTCAGAACAAGTCCTTTGGCGGTACCATCACCGTCATGGTGGGAATCGACGCGGAAGGCGCCATCACCGGCGTAAAAGTAACCGAACACAAGGATACGCCGGGACTGGGCACAAAGGCTATGGACAGCGGATATCTGACACAGTATCAGTCGATCACACAGCTGGATGAGGTCGACAACATCAAGAAAGACAGCCAGGTGGACGAAGTCACTGGAGCCACAGTTTCCTCCAACGGTATTTACGGTTGCGTAAAATACGCGCTGTCCGCTTATGAAGAGATGGGAGGTTCAAAATAATGGAAAAAGAATCTAAGCTCACCATACTCACCAGAGGTCTGATCAAAGAGAACCCTACGCTGGTGCTGCTGCTGGGAACCTGTCCGTTCCTTGCCACATCCACATCGGCCATCAACGGCGCAGGCATGGGCCTGTCTACCACAGCGGTTCTCATATGCGCAAATATCGTCATCTCACTGCTCAAGAATATCATCCCCGATAAAGTCAGAATCCCGTGCTACATCGTAGTCATCGCCGGATTCGTAACAGTCGTTCAGTTCCTCCTGCAGGCTTACCTGCCGAGTCTGAACGCTTCTCTGGGATTATATATTCCACTGATCGTAGTTAACTGTATCATCCTGGGAAGAGCCGAAATGTTCGCCAGCAAGAATTCCGCCATCGATTCCGCTCTCGACGGCATCGGCATGGGTCTCGGCTTCACTCTCGCTCTCTTCTGCATGGGCGCCATCCGTGAATTTCTCGGAGGCGGTACGGTTCTCGGTTTTGAAATCACGACAGATCTCATCACTCCGATGAGCATCTTTATTCTCGCCCCGGGCGGTTTCTTCGTCTTCGGCGTTCTGACGGCCATCGTAAACAAGATTACAAACGGAAAGCTCAACAGAGAATTCAGCTGTTCCGGCTGTCCTGGAGATCCTGAGACAATCGCCGAATTAGAAGCGCAGGCTGCGAAGATCGCGGCAGCGAAGGCAGCTGCAGAAGCGAAGAAAGCAGAAGCAGCAAAGGCAGCTCCGCAGGACAAAAAAGCGGACGCGGCAAAAGCGGCTCCGCAGGCGAAAAAAGCGAATGCCGGCAAGGCAGCTTCGCAGACAAAGAAAGCAGAAGCAGCGAAAGCCGCAGCGCCAGCTGACGGAGCGAAGAAAGTGGAAGAGGCGCTCAACGTCTGGAAAGAGAAGACTTTCAGCAATGAAGCTTCTCCTAAAAATGACCCATCTGCCTCAGCAGCTCAGACTACGGAAGGAGGCGATAAATAATGGCAGCGATTTTCAGCATTATGCTGGGCGTTATTCTCGTCAATAACTATGTACTCGCTCAGTCCCTCGGTATCTGTCCGTTCCTGGGCGTATCCAAAAAGCTCGACTCGGCTGTCGGCATGTCCCTCGCCGTCACATTCGTAATGGTGCTTGCTACACTGGCAACCTGGCCGATTCAGACATTCCTTCTGGACCGCTTCGGCATCGGATATATGCAGACAGTAGTATTTATTCTCGTCATCGCCGCTCTCGTACAGCTGGTGGAACTGACGCTGAAGAGATACATGCCGCCTCTGTACAGATCGCTGGGCGTATATCTCCCTCTGATCACGACGAACTGCGCCGTTCTGGGCGTTACGGTAAATAATATCGACAGCAGCTACGGCTTCCTGGAATCCCTGGCCAACTCTTTCGGCGCCGGCGTCGGCTTCCTTCTGGCCATGGTCTTATTTGCCGGCATCAGAGGAAAAATGGAACACGCTGATATTCCGGAAGTGCTGAAAGGCGTTCCTTCCGTTCTCATCGCCGCTTCCATACTTTCCGTATCCTTCATGGGATTCAGCGGTGTCGTTGAAGGCATATTCGGTTAGGAGGTAATGAACTTATGGCATATTTAATTCCTGTTCTCATCGTATGCGTCGTCGGTATCGTCGCAGGCGTGCTCCTCACCGTAGCAGCGAAAATTATGTTCGTCCCTGTAGATGAAAGAGTGGAACAGCTCACAGAAGCTCTGCCGGGCGCAAACTGCGGCGGCTGCGGATATGCTGGCTGTTCGGACTATGCCAGCGCTATCGTGGAAAGCGGCGCTGACGTAAATCTGTGCCCGGTGGGCGGGCCGTCCGTAACTTCCGCTCTGGCGGCTATCATGGGAGTCGACGCAGGTTCCACAGAAGGCGAATATGCAGTCGTCATGTGCGGCGGATACGACAATAAGACAGATAAAATCTTCGACTATCAGGGCATTCCGACCTGTAAGGCTGTAAAGTCTCTTTACGGCGGCATCGGCGCCTGCGGTCACGGCTGTCTCGGCTACGGCGACTGCGTGGACGCCTGCCAGTTTGATGCTATCGGCGTCGTCAACGGTGTGGCCTGGGTCGACAGAAATAACTGCGTGGGCTGCAAGGCCTGCGCCAAGGCATGTCCGAACGATATCATCGCCATGGTACCGAAGCACAATCTGACTTACGTTGCCTGCAGCTCTACGGACAAGGGCGCGGTTACCAGAAAGGTCTGCCAGGCGGGCTGTATCGGATGCAAAAAGTGCGAAAAGGTCTGCAAATTTGACGCCATCAAGGTGGAAAACAACAATGCGGTCATCGATCCGGAAAAATGCAAAAACTGCGGTATGTGTGCGAAGGAATGTCCTACTCACGCAATCGTAAAGCTGCCTAAGCCTGCCAAGGCTGCAGCGGCAAAATAAAACCGGAAAATATAGATCTGTCTGACCGTTGAAAAGCCCTCTGCAGATATGCGTTTTCACGCAGCTGCAGAGGGCTTTTTTCGTTCCGCTGTTCTTTTGATTTTTCCATCGGTCTTTCCCGGACCCCGGATACCGGGTTTTCTCAGATGCCGGCGATTCGCCTCAGAACCCCTTCATCTGCCGGATACGGACAGCTGCTCAGCTTCGCCGGATTCTGCAGAAGACTCCGGACCGTCTTCGCGAGAATTTCCCGGGAGATGGACGGCTCTTCACAGACAGCTGCGTAAAAGTTCCGCAGATCTCCGATATCCCGGAATCCCGCCTCCCTGATCAGGTAAGAGGCCTCTTC
>CALXJA010000031.1 GCA_944388465.1 uncultured Emergencia sp. | reverse complement strand
CCGTTGTTTTGGCAAAAGAAAAATCCCTGCAGGTACTGAACCGCAGGGATTTTTGTGTGCCATGAGAGACTCGGCGAACTTTTGGGAGAAGTTCAGGTCATAGGGAAAAAAGAGTTGGCGATACTTTGTTTCAATAACCAGGATATTTCATCGTTATGATGAAGTATTTATTATTTTGCCCGGCGCGGACTTTTTCCTGCAGATCAACAAAAACCGCCGCGTCAGCTGTTTCCCGCTGACGGTAAAACGGACAAAAATATAAAAAAGCACAAAAAAGTCCGCGCCAGCAGGAAAATGGAGCCGGATGCTAGGAAAATGGCAATCCTATTTTATATTATTATATAATTTATCTTTGATAATTTCTTGACTTTTCTTCCATTTTTTGCTATTCAATTTTGCCTGACGCGGACTTTTTTTCCTTTTTACGTCCATATAGTCCGTTTTCTCCCCACAGGCAAATGTGAAGGCGGACTAACGCCTTCTTTTTTGAAATAAAGTCCGTTTCTGCGGGTTATATGGTAGCGAACAGGTTTCCTTCTTTCGGGTTCGAGTCCCCAAATTCCATGCGCCCACGCAAAAACCGCTGTCCTTTGAACAGCGGTTTTCTGGTGCGCCATGAGGGACTTAGCGAACTTTCGGGAGAAGTTCGCCGTTCTGCGCAGCCTCTTACAGGCTGCTTGAACCGTAATCTGCCCGGAAGTCCACAGGACTTCCGGGCATACGATCACGCCCTTTCGGGTTCGAGTCCCTAAATTCCATGCGCCCACGCAAAAACCGCTGTCCTTTGAACAGCGGTTTTCTGGTGCGCCATGAGGGACTCGAACCCCCAACCTTCGCATTCGTAGTGCGCGACTCTATCCAATTGAGCTAATGGCGCATAGGCGTATTAACCGTACCTCATTATTATATATAATTCCGGGATCTTTGTCAAAGGAATTTTTCGTTGAAATTGTGAAAATCCATGCTATAATTAACGCAATCATATGGCGGCTTTCCCCGAAGGGATTCAGAGAACCGGCCGTTCCCATGAAAAGTAAAAAAGATGAGGTACAGAAAAATGGTCAGAGAGGCAAAAGGACAGGACTTACAGGAGATTTTGGAACTATATCTGCATCTGCACGAAACGGATGTGCCGCAGGAATCGGCGCATTTATCCGCAGTATGGGAAGAAATTCTGACAAACCGCCGTTACCATCTGCTTGTAAACGAGGTGGACGGGCATATCGTGTCTTCCTGTGTCTGTGTCATTGTTCCCAATCTGACCAGAGGCGTGCGCCCGTATGCGCTGATCGAAAACGTCGTTACCCGTGCAGATTGCCGGGGAAAGGGTTATGCCGGAGAGTGCCTGGATTTTGCGCGGAAAGAAGCGGAGAAAAACGGATGCTATAAAATCATGCTCATAACGGGATCCCGAGAAGAAAGCACGCTGCGGTTTTATGAGAAGGCAGGCTACAGCAGCCAGGGCAAGACGCCGTTTGTACAGCTTTTGCCATAGAGCGCAGCTGCAGGACAAGGCAGAAGGCCGGCGGGCGCTTTGGGTCAAAACCTTCGGAAACCGTTTTTTTCCAACGTTTTTCCCTTGCAATGATGTTGCTATTTGTCGTAAAAGCAAGTATAATGGTGAAAGCGAAAAAAGGGGAAATGAGGAAGAGAAATGAGAAGCAACCGATACAATAAACAGACCTATGATTTCCGCGGCGAGAAATACAGTCCGGAACTGATTCGCAAATACGAAGATCCGGAATATGCCAAAGCCGCCGAAAAATATGAGCGTGAGGCGCGGAAGAAAAAGGCGGGAAACAGACGGCCGTCAGAGGTTTATTCTGCTGCCGGACAGGCTTCCCGCAGCACAGGAAGAACAAAGAAAAAGAAAAAATACCGGCTAAACAAACTGAAATTAGTCAGGAACGTGCTGATTTTGGTACTGCTTCTGGCGGTGGCCGCGTCCGGAGCATTTTACTCTCTGACCGGGAATTTCGATAAAGTCGATACCGAGGGAAAGGACTTCGCCATTACACCGCAGGTTGCCGAAGAATTGAGCGGTTACCGCAATATTGCCATACTTGCCGTAGACGCCAGAGCGGACGAGGGTTATCACGGGAGCCGTACAGATGCCATTATCATCATGAGTATCCATAAATCCACGGGCGATATCCGTCTGATTTCTGTCATGCGAGATTCGTATTTGAAAATGGCTTACATGGATGGGACGATGATTCTGGATAAAATCACCCATGCCCATCATTATGCCGGCGGCCTTAATACCTGTGAGGCGCTGAACCGCAGTCTGGATCTAAATATAGAGGAATTTATCATCTTCAACTGGAAAGCCGTTTCCGATGCGGTCGACTGTCTTGGCGGAGTAGAGATCAACGTCAAAGAAAACGAAATCAGCGATTTGAATACATATGGCAGAGAAACGGCGAGAAATGTGGGCGGAACCTATACGCCGGTGACAGAAGCGGGGATGCAGACCCTTGACGGCGTGCAGGCTACGACCTATTGCCGGATCAGAAAGACCAGCGGCGGCGATGAAGGCCGGAGCACGCGGTATAAACAGGTCGTGGCAGCGGTGATGAAAAAAGCCATTGCGCAGCCGTGGAAGCTGAAGGAATTATCGGAAACCGTATTCCCCAATGTCAGAACGAATATGAGCCAGACGGAAATGTTTACCGCCTGCCTCGGATTTCCAAGATACGAATTGAAAAAAAGCGTCAGCTGGCCGGAAAATTATTATGCGGGTCTGTTGTCCGACGGACTGGCCTATGTCGTGCCCCTTACCCTGGAGTCCAATGTCAAGGCTCTGCACGAACAGGCTTTCGGGCAAAAGGACTATCAGGTATCCGATGTCTGCAGGCAGATCAGTCAGGAGATCATCAACGATACCGGATTGCAGTAGGCGGCCGGATGACCATATCAATACGGCGAAACAAAAACGCAGAAAAGAACGAAGCAGATTCGTTTTCTCTTCTGCGTTTTTTTTATGGAAAAATTCCATATATTGGAAGAAAATATAAATTTTAACGAGTTAAAGCGCTTTAGCACCTAACAGTCTGAAAGCGTTGAAAAAAGGCATTTTTTAAAAGTGCGACGGCTTATGTACAGGTAAAAAAACATTGCATTTCCAACGTGTACAGCTTTTTTTCGTTGACTTTAAAAAAACACGGGGGTAAGATGAACTTAAAGTTGTATACAGAATATTTTTTCAAAATCACATAATACGGCAAAGGAGGAATTAGTTATGATTATGGGTCATGATAAGGCAGAACGGATACTTTCCGTTTTACCGGGCGTCGACTGCAATGGTCATGGCGGATGCGGCAGAAGCAGCTGCAGAGAATGTGCTGAAGCGATCGCCGCGGGAGAAAGTCCGGCTCTATGTCCTGCCTGCAGTCAGGCTGAGGTTGACGCTATCGCAGAGCTGATGGGCGTCAGCGCACCGGAGGCGAAGGACGAGATTGCCTTTATCGCCTGCAGCGGTGATGCAGCCGGAAAGACCAGATTCGCAGGCTGCGCGTCCTGTCGTGAGGCTGTTGAACAGGGCTTTCTGAAGGGCGAATGTAAGAGCGGCTGCGTAGGATGCGGCTCCTGCATCGACTACTGCAAGTTTGACGCCATGAAACTGGACAACGGCGATGTCATCATCGACGCGGAAAAGTGCACGGGCTGCGGAGCCTGTGCCGGTGCAGAGGCCTGTATCCAGGGCATTATCCGCATGATTCCAAGAGATGCGACTAACTTTATTCCATGTTCTTCCCGGGAAGAGGATGACGACCTTGTCCGCGAGATCTGCGGATTTGGATGCATCGGCTGCGGCGACTGCGTAAGAGCATGTCCGGAAGGCGCCATCGATATCATCGACAACCATGCAGTCATCGACTATGACAAATGCGTTGGCTGTGTCGCCTGTACGGTAAAGTGCAAGAAAAAGATCATCGTCGATACGGCTCATGATCTGACGAAACTGAAAGAAAAAGTTGCCTTTGTCAGATGCAGCGGCGGAAGCAAAGCGTCGCAGGTCTATAAAGAACTGGGCATCCAGGACTGTGCAGAAGCTGTGAAAAAGATCGATCCAAAGGATTATCATCTTTGTACCACGGGCTGTACCGGCCAGGGAAACTGCACGAAGGTCTGCCGTTACGGCGCGATTCAGGTGGTCAACGGCACAGCACAGGTAGATCCGGATAAATGCGTGGGCTGCAAAGACTGTACATATGCCTGTCCGAAAAACCTGATCGTCATGGTGCCGTACAAGGGCGCCAAAATGGTTCCTTGTGCTTCCACCGATGATTATCCTTCCAAAGCCGAGGTTTGTGATTCGGGCTGTATCGCGTGTGAGGCATGCGTATCCAACTGTCCGAACGGCGCGATCCATATGGAAGACGCTCACGCCGTAGTAGACCCTGAACTGTGTGAGAACTGCAATGTCTGTCAATATATGTGCCCGAGGAATGTCATCGCAGAGAGAACGGTACCGGAGTACAACTATCTGCAGAGAGCAGCCCTCGGACTTGGGGAAGGAGAGTGATCAACATGAGAAAATTAAAGACAATGGATGGAAACACTGCTGCGGCACACGTAGCGTACGCCTTCTCCGAAGTCGCAGCAATTTACCCGATAACGCCGTCCTCGCCAATGGCGGAAAGCATGGATGAATGGGTATCGCAGGACAGAAGAAATATTTTCGGAGAAAAAGTAAAGATCGTAGAGATGGAATCCGAAGGCGGCGCGGCAGGCGCGGTTCATGGCGCAATTTCCGCCGGCTCGTATACTTCTACCTTTACTGCATCGCAGGGACTTTTGCTGATGATCCCGAACATGTATAAACTGGCCGGTGAGCAGACGCCTACCGTATTTCATGTAGCCGCCAGAGCGCTGGCCACACATGCGCTCTCCATTTTCGGCGATCATTCCGACGTTATGGGCTGCCGTCAGACGGGATTTGCCATGCTGGCTTCAAACAGCGTACAGCAGGCCATGGATCTGGCAGCCGTAGCTCATCTTTCCACGATCGCCGGCAAGCTGCCGATGCTGCATTTCTTCGATGGCTTCCGTACATCCCACGAGAATCAGAAAATTGAAGTCTGGGACTACGACGATCTGAAAGAAATGGTAGACTGGGATGCGGTAAAAGCCTTTAAGGCCAATGCGCTGCACCCGGCTCATCCGCACAGCATGGGATCAGCCGAGCAGCCGGAAACGTTCTTCCAGCATCGTGAAGCCTGCAATACCGCTTATCTGGAGACCGCGGATATTGTCAAT
The DNA here is from genome assembly GCA_944388465.1 of uncultured Emergencia sp. Lineage (GTDB taxonomy): Bacteria > Bacillota > Clostridia > Peptostreptococcales > Anaerovoracaceae > Senimuribacter. The sequence continues at coordinate 6,254 of CALXJA010000031.1, read as the reverse complement.
GCTTATATGGGAAAGGTCAATGCCAAGATCGGCACCGACTACAAACCGTTTAACTATTATGGCGCTCCTGACGCGGAAGAAATCATCGTAGCCATGGGGTCTGTCTGTGAAGCGGCAGAAGAACTGATCGATTACCTGGATGCGAAAAAAGGCAAGAAGGTCGGTATCGTAGAGGTACACCTCTATCGTCCGTTCTCGGCAAAATATCTGCTGAACGTTATGCCGAAGACGGTTAAGAAAATTGCCGTTTTAGACCGTACCAAGGAGCCGGGCGGCGTAGGAGAACCGCTGTATCTGGATATTGTTTCCGCGCTGCGTGGAACAGAATTTGAAAATTGCCTGATCGTAGGCGGCCGTTACGGTCTGGGCTCCAAAGATACACAGCCGGGCGATATTCTGGCTGTATATGAGAATCTGTGGAGCGATACGCCGAAGAAAGAATTTACCATTTCCATCAACGACGATGTTACGGGTCTTTCTCTTCCGGTTACGGAAAATCCGGACGTTGCACCAGAGGGCACCAAAGCCTGCAAATTCTGGGGCCTTGGTGCGGACGGCACCGTCGGCGCAAATAAAAACAGCGTAAAGATCATCGGTGACCATACGGATAAAAAGGTTCAGGCTTACTTCCAGTACGACTCCAAAAAGTCCGGCGGCGTAACCATATCTCACCTCCGTTTCGGAGATAAGCCGATCAAGTCTACATACTATGTAAAACAGGCGGACTTTGTCGCCTGCCATAATTCAGCATATCTGTACCGCTATGAGATGGTGCAGGACGTAAAGCCGGGCGGTTTCTTCCTGCTCAACTGTGTATGGAGCGATGAAGAACTGGAAAAACATCTGCCGGCAAAGGTAAAGCGGTATATCGCTAAGAATAACATCCAGTTCTATACCTGCGACGCCGTATCCATCGCCAAGGAGATCGGACTGGGCGCCAGAAGAACGAATACTGTTTTGCAGGCGGCGTTCTTTAAACTGGCAAACATCATTCCGATCGATGAAGCCGTACAGTACATGAAGGATGCGATCCAGAAAACCTATGGCAGAAAGGGCGAAAAGATTGTCAATATGAATATGGCTGCGGTAGACGCAGGCGTGACCCATGTGCACAGGGTAGAAGTGCCGGCTGCCTGGGCTGAGGCACCGGACGACGCGCCGGCGGCCAAGCTGGTGGGACGGGATAAGATCCATACAGATTATCTCAATGAGGTTCTGGTTCCGACCAATACCCTTACCGGTGACAACGTACCGGTTTCCACCTTCCTCAGCACAGCAAACGGTATGATCCCATCAGGCACAGCTGCCTTTGAAAAGCGTGGAATTGCCACAGATGTTCCGGTTTGGAACAAGGCCAACTGCATGCAGTGCAACTGGTGCTCCTATGTTTGTCCTCACGGGGTAATCCGTCCGTTCGTACTGGACAGCGATGAGACGGAACCGGTAAACGGAGATTATGTACCGATGAAGGGCGTAAAGGGCAAGTTCTTTACGATCGGAATTTCTGCTCTGGACTGCACGGGATGCGGATCCTGCGCCCAGGTATGTCCTTCCAGAAAGAAAGCGCTTGAGCTGGTACCGGCAGAGGATGATGTGGTTTTCGCTTCCCAGCAGAAATACGATTACCTGTTTAAAGAGATAAAAGAAAAAGACGTGCCGTTCAAGGCAGATACGGTCAAAGGCTCCCAGTTCAGACAGCCGCTGATGGAATTTTCCGGCGCCTGCCCGGGATGCGGAGAGTCGCCTTACGCCAAACTGGTCACCCAGCTCTTCGGCGACAGAATGTATATCGCCAACGCGACAGGATGCTCCTCGATTTGGGGCTGCAGTGCGCCGAGCACGCCGTATACGGTCAACAGAGAAGGCAGAGGACCAGCCTGGGCAAATTCTCTCTTTGAGGATAATGCGGAATTCGGTCTGGGCATGACCATGTCCGTTCACGCTCGCCGGAACGAGTTGAAAACTGTAGTTGAACGTCTGGCAGACGTGGTGGGGATCCCGGCTAAAGCATGGCTGGCGTCCATGGATGACCCGGAGGCTGCCGAAGAAACCGGTGCGATCCTGACTGCAGAATGTGAAAAGATTGCCGATTCCAGCGAAGACGCCCGGTATGTCCTGGATAACAAAGACATGCTGATCAAACCGTCGATGTGGATCTTTGGCGGCGACGGCTGGGCGTACGATATCGGCTACGGCGGTCTGGATCACGTACTGGCTTCCGGAGAAAACGTCAACGTCATGGTCTTCGATACAGAAGTCTATTCCAATACAGGAGGACAGTCTTCCAAGGCTACGCCGATCGGCGCGGTAGCCAAGTTCGCCGCTTCCGGAAAGGCGGTCAAGAAAAAGGATCTGGCGCAGATCGCCATGGCCTACGGCTATGTATATGTGGCACAGATTGCTATGGGCGCGGATCCGCAGCAGACGCTGCGCGCTATCCGGGAGGCCGAAAGTTACGACGGGCCGTCCCTGATCATCGCTTACGCTCCTTGTATCAACCACGGGGTAAAAGCCGGTATGGACAAAGCCATGCTGGAAATGAAAAAGGCAGTTCGTTCCGGTTACTGGAATCTGCTGCGGTACAATCCTGCACGAAAAGAAGAAGGGAAGAACCCGCTTTCCATCGACAGCACAGCGCCGACAGAAAGCTACAGAGACTTCATCATGGGCGAAGTCCGTTACAACTCGCTGCAGCTGAAATTCCCGGAGAGAGCCGAGCAGCTGTTTGAAAAGGCGGAAGAATTCGCAGATGAACGGTATGCGCATCTGCTGTCAGAAAAAGAGAGTCTGGAGCATTGAGAAAGGAGGGTGAAGAAAGATTATGAAAAGGTTTGAGATTTTAAAGAAAAGAAAACTCAATGACAATATCACATGGCTGGTCATCAGTGCGCCGCTGGTTGCCAGAAAAGCGAAGCCGGGACAGTTCATCATCCTTCGTACCGACGAATATGGCGAGCGGATTCCGCTCACCATGGCCGGTCATAATGCCGAAGAAGGGACGATCGACCTGATTTACGCTGCTGTAGGCAGAACCACCATGCTGATGGATCAGCTGGAAGTAGGCGACTGTTTCGCAGATATCGTAGGGCCTTTGGGAAAACCGACGCATATGGACGGTCTGAAAAAGGTCTGCGTAGTCGGAGGCGGTACAGGAAACGCACTGGCTTATCCGCTGGCCACCGGTATGCATGCTCACGGTATCGAGGTGGACATGATCGCCGGCTTCAAGAACAAGGATCTGGTTATCCTGGAAGATGAGTTCCGGGCGGGAACCGATCATCTCTACATGGTTACCGACGATGGTTCCTACGGCGAAAAAGCTTTCACGACAGATAAGCTGAAGGCGCTTCTGGAAGAAGGAAAGCAGTACGACGAGATCGTGGCTGTGGGACCTCCGATCATGATGAAATTCGTCTGTCAGCTTGCGGCAGAGCACAATATTCCTTCTGTTGCATCCCTGACAGCCTATATGATCGACGGAACCGGCATGTGCGGCGGCTGCCGCTGCAACATCGGCGGAGAAGATAAGTTCGTCTGTGTCGATGGACCGGAATTTGACGGGTCTCTGGTAGACTGGGATGAGCTGATCCAGAGAAACGCGTATTATGCGGAACAGGAAGCGGAAGACAGAGCCCATGTCTGCCGACTGACAGGAGGTGTTCGTTACCATGATTAATTTAGTGAGAGAAAAGAATCCGATGCCGGAACAGGATCCGAATATCCGCAATAAGAATTTCCTGGAGGTCGCAGAAGGCTATACCGAGGAAATGGCGGTCAATGAAGCCATGCGCTGTCTTAAATGCCGGAAAAAGCCGTGTATGAGCGGCTGCCCGGTCATGGTAAAAATTCCTGATTTTATCGCGAAAATTGCAGAAGGCGAATTTGAAGAGGCCTATCAGATCATCAGCGAGACCAGTTCCCTTCCGGCTATCTGCGGCCGAGTATGTCCGCAGGAGACTCAGTGTGAGGGAAAATGTGTCCGCGGCGTTAAAGGTGAGCCGGTGGCGATCGGCCGTCTGGAACGGTTTGCCGCTGACTGGCATGCGGCAAATTATGGAGACGAGGAGATCAAGCCGGCAGAAAGCAACGGTCACAAGGTTGCGGTCATCGGTGCAGGACCGGCGGGTCTTGCCTGCGCCGGCGATCTGATCAATAAAGGCTATGAGGTCACGGTGTACGAAAGCCTGCATAAGACCGGCGGCGTTCTGGTTTACGGTACCCCGCAGTTCCGTCTGCCGAAAGAGATCGCCGCGGCGGAGGCTTCCAAGCTGGAAGCCAAGGGCGTAAAATTTGTCACGGATGCCATCATCGGCAAATCCTATACTGTCGATGAGCTGATGAAGGAAGAAGGGTTCGAATCCGTATTTATCGGTACCGGAGCAGGCCTTCCGTCCTTTATGAATATTCCGGGAGAGAATCTGCTGGGCGTGTGCTCGGCTAACGAGTATCTGACCCGTATCAATCTGATGAAAGCCTATCTGCCGGAATACGATACGCCGATCATCAAGGCAAAGAAGATCGCCGTAGTCGGCGGCGGAAACGTGGCGATGGATGCGGCCAGATGCGCTAAACGTATGGGCGCGGATGATGTATACATCATCTACCGCCGCTCCGCAGCGGAAATACCGGCCAGAGCCGAGGAGATCCACCATGCGGTAGAGGAAGGCATCGATTTCCGTTATCTGACCAATCCGGTGGCTATTCTGGGAGATGACAAAGGTCATGTTCAGGGGATCGAATGTGTGAAAATGGAACTGGGCGAGCCGGATGCTTCCGGCAGAAGACGGCCGAAGGCGGTCGAGGGCTCCAATTTCGTTCTCGACGTGGATTGTGTGATCATGGCCATCGGAACCAGGCTCAATAAGCTGATTCTGGAAACGACAGAGAATCTGCAGGCCAATGACCGGGGCGGAATCGGCACCGATGATTCCGCAGCCACGAACCGTCCGGGTATCTTTGCCGGAGGTGATGCGGTAACCGGAGCGGCCACCGTCATCAAAGCCATGGGCGCAGGCAAAACTGCGGCTGCAGGCATTGACGAGTATTTAAGCAAATAAGCCTTTCTACATTATACATAAGAAGACGACTGCGAAACCGGCAGGTTTTGCAGCCGTCTTCTTTTTATACAATGACCTGGCAGCGGGAATATGGTACAATAGGAGTCATAGGAATCAAAGGAGTCATACAGTGAAGAAGAAGTTTTCCTACATGGTGCTGAATCCCGCGGTCATGCTGATTCTTGGTTTGCTTTCCGGGTTTGCGGCAAAAGAAGTGGATATACATTTTTATATGCAGCATTTTGGTATTTCTCTGAGCAGCATCTTTTCAGAAGCCGGAATATGGATTGTGATCGGTGTAGCAATAAGTCTGTACAGCAGAAACCAGCGTTACGCCATGCTGAACATCTTTTTCTATTGTGCGGGCATGTTGTTCGCCTATTATCTGACTGCCGAACTGACGGGCTCGATTTACGGCTGGTCATATATTCGGTTCTGGTCGGTCGTCGCCTGCCTTTCGCCGGTTATGGCGTATTTGGTCACATTGACAAAGAACAGGGGGATTTTCGCCCTGGTTATCAAAGCGGGAATTTTCGCCGCATATTTCGGACTGCATATGCTTTTGGGCACATTTCCTAAAAGCTATGATTTTGTCTTTCTCCTGGTTTTGCTCTATCTGCTGTTTGTAAAAAAGTGGAACGATCATTAATTTTCGGAAGAGAGTAAAACAGGGGAAGGATGTACGTTCGGGAAACCGGAAGAAAAAACTGTCGCAATAGGGTGCTGGTGCAGGAGGGCAAACGAAGCCACAGCGTCTATATATAAGGAGGAGCTTATGAAAATCCGTTTATATTCGGGAGATATCACGAAATTAAAGACAGATGCCATTGTAAATGCGGCCAACTGTTCGCTGCTGGGCGGCGGAGGCGTGGACGGTGCCATACATCGGGCCGCAGGACCAGGGCTGCTGGAAGAGTGCAGGACGCTTCACGGATGCGAGACCGGGGAAGCAAAGCTGACAAAAGGCTATGATCTTCCGGCAAAGTACGTCATCCACACCGTAGGTCCGGTCTGGCGGGGCGGCGGCTGCAATGAAGAAAAGCTTTTGGCCAGCTGTTATCGAAACTCTTTGGAAACGGCAGAACGCAGCGGATGCCGAACCATTGCCTTTCCTGCGATCAGCACGGGGGTCTACGGTTATCCCAAGGAAAAGGCGGCAGAAATCGCAGTAAAAGAAATTCGGCGGTATTTTGAACA
>CALXJA010000030.1 GCA_944388465.1 uncultured Emergencia sp. | reverse complement strand
CCGTGTGATCAGATTATCCTGTATGGTGTTTTGCTGATGTGCATTCAGTGCCTTCCATATCGGAAAGCAGTTTTGAAAGTCCATATATGGTTTACCTCTATGCGTGCAGATCGCTTGGAAATTTTCCCGCAAGGCCGCTGCTTTGCAGCAGCCCTGGCGGGATATGCCTGTTATCAGTGTACACCAGAGCTGCTTTCCCCGCAATACCCGGGGAGGGAAGCTCCGAGGAAGAAGATCTTCAGCGTCAACTCTCAGCGAGACCTTCAGCGCGGTTCCGGCAGAGAAGCACAGCCGGTCTTAGAGATTCCGGCTTTTTTACCGGACAGAAGTTTTTCGCGGGAAATCGGCGCCGGAGATTTGACGGCGGTTTTTCCGTCGCATATAATAGAAAAAGAAGCGGCGTGCTTCCGCTGCCGGATCATTGATGATAAAAAGGGAGACAGGAAAACAAGAGATGAAAGAAACTTTACAATCTGCAGTTTTGCAGGTACTGGAACAGGTAAATCGGGTTATTTTAGGAAAAAACGAAGAAATCCGGGAGATCATGACTGCATTTCTGGCCGGCGGACATGTTCTGTTAGAAGATATCCCCGGCGTGGGGAAGACCACCATGGCGGTAGCCTTTTCCCGGGCGATGCAGCTGGATTACAGGCGCGTGCAGTTTACTCCCGATGTACTGCCATCCGATCTGACCGGATTTTCGGTATACCGCCGGGACGAAGAACGGTTCGTTTATCAGCCGGGCAGTGTATTTTGCAATCTGCTTTTGGCGGATGAGATCAATCGGACTTCGCCGAAAACCCAGTCGGCATTATTAGAAGTCATGGAAGAGCGGAGTGTGACAGTAGACGGTGTGACGCGGCAGGTACCGGCGCCGTTTCTTGTCATTGCCACGCAGAATCCGGAGGGCGCAAGAGGAACGCAATATCTTCCGGAAGCGCAGGTTGACCGGTTCATGGTAAGCCTGAGTCTGGGTTACCCGGATTACGACAGCGAGCTTGCCATGGCTATGGGCGTGGAACCGGAAAACCGCTATCAGTCCGTGAAGCCGGTACTGGGCGGAGAGACTTTGCTGCAGGCGCAGAAAGAGATCTATCAGGTATATATCAAAGATTCGATCTACGCGTATATTCTGCAGCTGATCCGCGAAACACGCAGCCATCCGGACATCAGCAGGGGTGCCAGTCCCAGGGCGACCATTGCGCTGGTAAAGATGGCCAGAGCGGCGGCCTGGCTGGAAGGACGGGATTATGTGGAGCCGTCAGACGTAAGACGGCAGTTCGCTTATGTGGCTTCACACAGGATTTTTCTCCGGGATTCCGCCAAAATGAAAGGGAAAACCAGGGAAGCGGTGCTCGGCGAGATTGTGGATCGTATAGAGGTTCCGCCCATGAGAGGGGAGAAGAGACGGTGAAGAAGATTTTCTTTCTTATTCTTCTGGCGCTCCTCGGTTATATTTCTGTGATGTACAAAAGCCCGGCTCTGATGATCCTTGCGCTGACGCAGTTTTTCCTGGGAGCGGCGATGTTTGGCCTTTCTTTTTATCTGAAGAGACACCTGCATGTGTCATTTGCACAGACGGCAGTCAGTGCAATATGCGGAGCTCCGTTTTCCTGGGTCTTGCGGGTGGAAAACCGCGGGCGTATTCCGGTCAGTCGTTTTACGGTCGGTATCTGGATGCCCGGGGAGAAAAAAAGAAAGAAGAAAAAAAGAAAAATCAGCGGAAATTCGGACTGCGGTGAATCTTTTTTCCCTCAGGAGGACCGCCTTTTTCACTGCGGGCTGCATACCCTGGAACTGCAAAAGGTGAAGGTGTACGATCATTTATCGTTGTTTTGCAGAAGACAAAGAAGCGGAGAGACCTTGCAGGTAGTCGTGTTTCCGCAAAAGCATACGATGCGGATCAGACGGGAACCTATCCCTGCCGGCAGAGATACATGCGGTGAAAAAAATGCGTTTCTTCCAGGCGTTGATTATGGGGAGATACGGCAGATTCGCGAATACCGGGAAGGCGATCCGGTGCGCCATATCCACTGGAACCAGACGGCGCGCAGCGGTGAGGTATGGATCCGGGAATATGAAGAGGAAAAAGAGGGGCAGATAAGACTTTTCCTTGACCGCAGAGAGGCTTTTCCGTCGGCCGGCGACGCAGACGCATTCTATACTGTGCTGGAAGCCCTGCTGTGCGGGCTGCTGGAACAAGAGACGTCCATACAGGTGCTGTGGACAGAAAAGGGAAACGGTGAACCCGCTGAAGAAAGCATCTGTGATGAAAGCGATTGTCACAGGCTGCTGTTTCGCCTGTATCAGGCCGGAAACGGTGCAGAAACTAAAGTCACAGACCCTGCGCTGCGGCAGAGGGATCTGTGTCTGACGGCGGATTTGTGCCTGTCTGCGGGAGACAGACGGCTTTTTCAGTTTTCAAAAGAAAACCTGGAAGCGGAACTGTCGCAGCAGGTCTTTAACATATAAAGAGGAGTCAGGGTGTGAGGAGATTTACGGATATATCTGTACAGTTTGAGAAAAATCTGGTGTGGAAGCTTTTGTTTCTGCTGTCCGGAATGATGTCCTGCCTGTTGATTCTGGGTGCGGTTCCCGGAATCTCTTTTTCGCCGGCAGCCGTTTTTCTGACGGGAAATGCGGTTTGCATCGGTCTTTTTGTGCTGCGGTCAAGAGGAAAGGGATGGAGCCTTCTGGGAACCATAGGGGTTTTAGCGGTATGCGGTATTGCCGTTTCTGGAAGTTTTCGCACGTTTTCCGCGCAGACTGCAGCGCTGCTGCATGCGCTGACCGATCCTTCCGTATCCGGAAAAACAGATATAACACTGCTGGCTGCAGTGGCAGCGGCCGTGCTCGGGGCGCTGCTTTTCCTTTTGGAAATTCTGTGCCGGCATCATTTTTTGCTCTGGCTTACCGTGATGCTGCTGTTTGCCCTCGCGCCTTTTTTCGGCGTGGAGATCGGTATGCCGGCGGTACTGACGGCGCTGTTTTTTCAGATCGGTTTCTGGACTGTGCGTACGGCAGAAAAAGGAAACAAAGCTGCGCCGGCTGCCGAAGGCGGTAAAACAGGGACAGCCGGCCGCAACACGATTTTCAGCAGGGGAACGGTATTTATGGCTTTTCTTCTTACTGCGGCCGTCTGCATTTCTGTCGTTGTCACTTCATTTTGGGGCACATCGTTATCTGAGCTGGCCTATAGCAGTGAAGGCTATATTTCCCGCAGCCTGCAGCAGATCACAGGCAGCTCGCAGAGACCGAAAGCCGATGGGCGCGTTAGCAGCGGCAATAACTACCGCACCGGAGAACGGCAGCTGGAGATCGTTTTGGAGGAAGAGCCGGGAGAGACCATTTACCTGAAGGGATTTTCCGGAGGCGAATATGTCGGCGGAGAGTGGCTGCCGGCAGATGATGAGCCGATTTTTCACCGGATGGCGCAGCAGTTAGGCGCAAATCTGGAATCCTGGATCAGGAGCACTTATGACAATCTTTATCTGATGATGAATGTCAGGCAGGACAGGGAACCGAGGTCGCTGTTTATGAACTATGTCAGCGGCGAGTACGACTCCCTGTACAGACCGTATTACAGCAGCTGGGTCTCTCTGCAGGATCTGACCCGGCCGGGATACGGGTTTTACTATTTTGAACAGAGCGAAATGGATATCCGCTGGGAAGAAAACTCGCCGGATATGATGAGCGGAGGAAGCTGGATCATGTCGGAGGATTGGTACAAACAGGTGCAGACGCTGTATATGCAGGAACTGCCGGCCGTCTATACGGATGTGCCCCGGGAGCGGCTGCCGAGACTGACGCAGCTATGCGAAAGCAAGAAGCTCACCGGGCGGGAAGAGGTGACAGCCTTTATCCTTTCGCTGCTGCAGGACAATGCCGCCTATACGCTGACACCGGGAAGAGCGCCGCTGAACGAGGATATTGTGGAGTATTTCCTTTTTGAACGTCATGAAGGCTACTGTGTTCACTATGCTTCGGCGGCGACGCTGATTTACCGGCTGTACGGCATTCCGGCTCGCTATGTATCGGGTTACGCGCTGCAATGGCCATCGGATAGAA
>CALXJA010000029.1 GCA_944388465.1 uncultured Emergencia sp. | reverse complement strand
GGAAGCTGAACTGAAGTGGACGCCGGAGGCGGTTCATTTTTTTAATGCGGAAACGGATTCATTTGCCGAACCTTGCCTGCGACGCCCGCGAAGATCCGGCGCTGAAACGTTCCCCAAACAGTAAAGTTGATTTGTAAACAGTATTACAAGGATAAACGAACCGCAGAATTACTTAAAGAGAATGCGGAATTAAAAGAAGAGATAGAAATACTAAAAAAAGCGGCGGCCAAAGACATACAGGATACATATGGAGATTTTATCCGTATGAGAGGCCGCACGCTTTATTAGATTATCGGCAGATGATCCACATCTCAAAATACTCCACGTTTAGGGGGACAGCTCGCGGGGGCGGGTGCAGGAGGCATCCGCAAAGCTCTGCCGGCTGTTTTTTTTACAGCAGAACCGAGCCTGGAGCGCGGTCAAAATAGATGCTCTTGGCGCCGGTATAGAGCGGGATCCCGTAACATACCCGCACATCCTGCGGAAAGCATCCCATGCGCAGAGCGCCTCTGCCGGCAGAGTACATGACCCGGTTGTCTATGCGGTGGTCGGCAGCTACAGAAACAGCAGAGCCGATAGCGATCCCCAGATCCGTAACGTTGAACGCGCAGTTGGCGCCGGCCTTTTTCATTTCTGCACAGTTTTTAAAACCGCACATGCTGCAGTTGTTCAGACCGAAAGGCTCGGCGGTGACACCGATGAGCACGACACAGTGGCTGTTTTCCACATTGCGCGCGTCACGCTCGATAAAATCCTCCTGGTATTCGGCTGCGGCTTCGTGCATTTTTTGCGCCAGCGTGTCTTTTTCTTCTCCGCTGAGAATCACCGTAACTACCTTGTCCTTGCCGCTGCCCTTCGGTGCAGTTCTTGCCGCTGCCGCCATCAGATCGGCCACGCGGAGAGCGGCGTCTCTTTCTGCATTTTCCATTGTTTTTAGCATCTTCATTTCCTCCCTGAAATAGTCCTGGAATAGTATTTTTATTTTATCACATTTTGGCTGACGGAGAAAGACAGGAGCTGCGGGCTTTTCCTTGCGCAATGACGGAAGTTGGGATAAAATAAATGAAAAACGAGGAAAAGGAAACGGAAACCATGAAAAAACCGATTTTAGTCGTAATGGCAGCCGGGATGGGCAGCCGGTACGGCGGACTGAAGCAGATCGATCCGGTCAGCGATCAGGGAGAGATCATTTTAGATTTTTCTCTCTATGACGCTATGATGGCCGGCTTTGAAAAGGTGATTTTTATCATTAAGGAAGAAAACGAGGCCGATTTTCGGGCGCTGATCGATGAGCGTGCAGGCAGACACCTGCAGATTGCGTACGCTTTTCAGAAACTGACGGATATTCCGGCCGGGTATCAGGTTCCGGCAGACAGGGTGAAGCCGTGGGGCACCTGCCATGCCGTTTTAAGCGCCAGGGATCTGATCGACGGACCGTTTGCAGTGATCAACGCTGACGATTACTACGGACCTTCGGCCTTTCATTCTGTTTTTGATTTTCTGGAAAAAGCCGAAGATAAAGAAAAATACCGCTACTGTATGGTAGGCTATCGCCTGGAGAACACGATCACAGAAAACGGTTATGTCTCCAGAGGAATATGCAGCGTCGGAAACGGCGGTTATTTGCAGGGTATTGTGGAGCGAACCCGGATCATGCGCAGAGATAAGGGGATCGCCTACAGCGAGGATGAAGGGAAAAGCTGGCAGCCTCTTGCTGCAGATACGCCGGTATCCATGAATTTCTGGGGATTTACCCGTTCCTTTATGGATGAGATGGCGAACCGTTTCCCGGCTTTTCTGGAGCAAACGCTGGCAGAAAATCCGCTGAAGGGCGAATACTTCCTGCCGGGGGTGGTGGATCAGCTTCTCCGGGAGCAAAAGGCGGCCGTACAGGTACTGCCGTCAGCAGACAAATGGTATGGCGTGACCTATAAAGAGGATAAACAGAGCGTTGTCGACGCATTGCAGGCCATGAAAGACAGAGGACTTTATCCGGAAAAGCTGTGGAAATAAAAAAGGCTCCTCGTCTTTTACCGGCGCCCCGCGGCAGCATTTGCAAAAAAAACTTGAAAACCGTAAACCTATCGGGTATAATAATAAGGCGCGATTTTGCGCGAATCTCTGCGCAGGCTGGAGCCTGCGCCATTCAGTCCACAGGGAGGTGAAAACAATGATTAACTACGAGGTAATGTTCATTATCAATCCTGCTTTAGAAGACGAGAAAAAGGATGCCGCAGTAGAAAGAGTGAAGGAAGTCATCGCAGCTGACGGCGAAGTCGGAAAAGTAGACGTTTGGGGAATGAGAAAACTCGCTTACCCAATCGAAAAGAAGAATGAAGGCTACTATGTCGTTATCGAATTCAAAGCCAGTCCGGAGCTTCCGAAGGAACTGGACAGAAGACTGAGAATTTCCGACGATGTAATGAGACACATCATCATCAACAAAGACGCGAAATAAGGAATGGGGTACAGTAAATGAACAGTGTTGTACTGATCGGGAGACTGACAAGAGATCCGGAAGTCAGATATACCGCTAATACCCAGATGGCTGTTGCCACCTTTACCATCGCCATTGACCGCCCGGTCAGAGCCGGTGGAGAGAAACAGACGGATTTTCCAAGAATTACCGTCTTTGGCAAGCAGGCCGAGAACTGTGAAAAATATCTGTTCAAGGGCAGACTGGTGGGCGTGCAGGGCAGACTGCAGACCGGCAGCTATCAGAACAGAGAAGGCGTCACGGTGTATACCACAGATGTTGTGGCAGACAGAGTAGAATTCTTAGAGTGGGGGGACAGACCGTCAGGCGGCAGCAGACCTCCGCAGCAGAACACATCTTCTTCCTCTTCGTTCGCAAGACGGGCAGACGACGATCTGCCGGAGGAAATGCCGGATTCGTTCCAGGCCATTGACGAAGATGTTCCATTCTAAAGAAAGGAGACAAGAGCATTATGGAAAGAAGACGCGGCGGCATGAGAAGAAAAAAAGTATGCCAGTTTTGCGCAGATAAAACAGAAAGCATCGATTACAAAGATGTAGAAAAGCTCAGAAAGTACATCACAGAGAGAGGCAAGATCCTCCCGAAGAGAATCACCGGAACCTGTGCGGTACACCAGAGAGAAGTGACTACGGCGATCAAGAGAGCAAGAATCGTGGCTCTGCTTCCGTACGTTGCAGACTAATGAATTGAATTTTAGTCTATGTAAATAAACGAAAGCCTTTAAACGCGGAAATCCGAGTTTAGGGGCTTTTTTGTTTTCCAAAGATTTATATTTTCGCAGTAGAGAACGGGTATGAAAACAGGCGTGCTCCGGCAGCCGTATATAAAGAAGGAAAAAGATGCTTTTAGCCTATCGCTGCACGATAATGCGGCGATAGGGATAATACAGCCTTTGCATGCGTTATA
>CALXJA010000028.1 GCA_944388465.1 uncultured Emergencia sp. | reverse complement strand
CCATGACGGGTCGAAGATCACAATATCCGCATCCGATCCCACATCCAGAGTACCCTTTTGCGGGAATATTCCGTTGATCTTTGCCGGATTGGCGGCAATCAGTTCTACAAACTTCTGACGGGAAATCTTCCCGCTTTCCACGCCGTAGGTCCAGATCATGGAGAAACGGTCTCCTGCACCCGGCGAACCGTTAGGGATCTGGGTAAAGTCATTCCGGCCGGCCTGTTTCAGTTCAGCCACATCGATTCCGCAGTGATCCGAAGAAATGGCCGTCAGCAGACCTGAATTCAACGCAGCCCAGAGCGCATCGATATCCTCCTGGTCGCGAAGTGCCGGCGAGCAGACATATTTTGATGCCTCATTGAAGTCCGGATTATCCAGTACCTCTTTCGTCAGCGTCAGATAATGGGTACAGGTCTCTCCGTTGACATTGATCCCCTTTCCTCTTGCTTCGAGCAATTCTTCGAGTGCCTCTCTGCAGGTCACATGTGCGACGTAAAGAGGCGTTCCGGCTTTGCCTGCCAGATAGGCTGCCCTTCTGACCCCTTCCGCTTCCGTAAACGGCGGTCTGGAAATATAATGATATTTCGGCTCCAGCTGCCCCTTCCTGACACATTCATTCCGAAGGAAATCCAGTATTTCTCCGTTTTCGGCATGGACGAAAACCGTCGCGCCGACTTTTCCCGCCTTTTCCAGAATACGGTAGTAAGAACCGTCATCGACATGAAGCGGAGAGCCGTTGTAAGCCATGAAGATCTTAATATTAGATATGCCTTTTTCCGGAAATTCATCGATTTCATCAAAGATGCTGTCCATCAGATAGGTGACCATGGCATGGAGGGAAAAATCCACGCAGGCTTTGTCCCTGGCACGGACATTGATACGATAATCGATGGAGTCCATGAGCCCTTTTCCCGGATCCTGCGGCGCAAAATCAACAATCGTCGTCGTTCCGCCGACGATGGCAGACACCGTCGTCTCATATCCTGCAGTATCCTTGTTTCCCACATTGCACAGCGCGGAAAAGTGCGTATGCTGATCCACCCCTCCAGGCATGACCAGTTTTCCCGCCGCGTCAACAACTCTATCGGCTTCCGCCTCGATATGGGCTCCCATCGCGGAAATCTTCTCGTCTTCAATCAGAATATCTCCGACAAACTCGTTTTTTTCTGTGATAATCGTTCCGTTTTTAATCAGTGTTTTCATATGCTCTACCTCTTTGAATACAACTCATCCATGAAAGCAAACCCACGAAGCAGTTTCGGTTCCGGTGCTCTCCAAGTGTTTATCTTGCTGGTTTTTGCGCCCATTTTTACCAGGGCCTCAGCAAATTTTACCGCAGGAGAAACGCCATCCATCACCGGCACCTTCAGCTCCTGGCGCAAAGCGTCAACAAAATCCACAAAACCGGCGCAGCCCAGCAAAAGACACTCTGCGCCGTCTTCTTTTACCGCTCTTCTGCCCTCTTCGGCCAGCGCCGCAAGTCCCTTCTGCGGATCCTGTCCAAACTCCAGAACCGAAAGGCCGGTCGAACGGATAGAGCGGCACATATCTGCGGCGCCATATGCCTTGACGATATCTTCCGTCACCTTTCTTGAGCGTTCCAGAACCGAAAGGATGCTGAAATAAGGCGCGGTAAATCTCGCTGCTGTGATCGCGGATTCGCAGATGCCTAAAACCGGTTTATCCGTAACTTCTCTGGCAGCGGCAAGTCCGGGATCACCGAAACAGGCAATGATAAACGCATCCGCACCCTCGGTCTTATCGCCCTTCAGAATTTCTTCCACAACGCCCGGGACGGCCAGATATTCATCCATGAAGCACTCGATACTCTCCGGACCGTTCTGCGGATTTACGGTAATGATCTCGGTTTCCGGATCTGCGCAGCGCAGTGCTGTTTCATGAACGCTGTCGGTCATCGCCTGGGTGATATTGGGATTGATGATTTTAATTTTCACGTTCAAACGCCCCCTCATCTATTCTTTGAACCATTTCCAGAAGCACCTCCGCTCCTGCTTCAATATGCTCAGGAGCAGAGTATTCATCATACCTGTGGCTGATTCCTCCCCTGCTGGGAATAAACAGCAGCATTCCCGGCATGAGAAAACTCGTATTGATCAAATCATGACCTGCGCCGCTGTACATCCGCATGGAAGGATAACCCAGCTCTTTCGCCGTATTCTCCGCGATAAGACAGAGTTTTTTATCACAGAGCGTTTCCGGCTGTGTGATATACTCTTCCAGATGCAGGCCTTGATCTTCCCACCGCTTTTTCAGTTTTTCCATGACGCTGTACATCGGCGTCATGGTCTTGTCTCTCAGTTCAATGATAAACTGCGTCTCACCCGGGATCACATTCACCGCTCCCGGTTTGACCGTCATGGTTCCTACCGTGCAGACCATAGATTCTGTCTCTGCACGTACAGTATCCATCAGGTCCGTAATGATCCGGGCGGTTTTTTCCATGGCGTCGTCCCGCAGCTCCATAGGCGTACTGCCCGCATGGTTGGCTTTTCCACTTACCGTTGCTTTGTAACGTAAAATGCCAAAAATTCCTTCCACGATGCCGATAGTCTTCTCTTTCGCTTCCAGTATGCCGCCCTGCTCGATATGGTACTCCAGGTAAAGCAGATAATCGTCCTGCTTTCGTTTGCAGCGCCGGACGTCTTCTTCCGTAAGCTGAAACGCTTTCATCTTCTGGAGCATTGGCGTTTCCAGCGGTGCTCCGGCAAACGCTTTGCTGCCGAAGGTTCCCCCTATGACATTGCCCTCTTCCTCGTTGAAGGCGATGATCTCAATGGGATGTCTGTTCTTCCAGCCGGCTTCCCGCAGAGTCCGGACAACTTCGATGGCACTCAGTACGCCTAAGGCTCCGTCATAGATTCCGCCCATCGGTACGGTATCAATATGCGATCCCATGGCGATCCGCTTTTCTCCCGTTCCCTGCGCCTGCGGGAGAAGCCCGGTCAGATTTCCTACAGCGTCGATCTGTACGGAAAGCCCCGCTTCCTCCATTCTCTTTCTGACGAAGTCTCTTCCGCGGACAAAGTCCGGACTGTAGGCCATACGGCTGGCGCCCTGGCCGGGAATGAAGCCAATGCTCCCCAGTTCCTTCAAATCCGCCATAAGGCGGTCGATCTGTATACGCATCAATGCACACCTGCCCCGGCGATCTGTTTTAGAAAGCTTTCCATGGCATCCATGCCTTTTTCCAGCTGTTCCATGGATGTCGCAAAGGAAATGCGGATGTATCCTTCCCCATACTCTCCGAATGCGTCTCCCGGCACCACAACGACCTGTTTTTCTTCCAGTAATTTCATGGCAAACTCCTCGCTGGAAAATCCGGTGTCACGAACAGATACAAAAGCGTAAAAGGTGCCTTTCGACGGGAGCCAGCTTACCAGCGGCATCGCAGACAGACGTTCCGCCAGATAATCCCGGCGTTCTTTATAGCACTTTACCATGTACTGCAGATGCTCTGTTCCTCCGGAAAGCGCTTCTAAAGCCGCATACTGACTCGGCATGGCTACACAGGCGCTGATGTTCTCCTGCAGCTTTGTCATATTCCCGATGATCTCCGACGGACCGGCCGCATAGCCTACACGGAATCCCGTCATGGCGAAGGTCTTTGAAAAACTGTCCACAACCAGCGTTCTCTCCCGCATTCCCGGAAGTGTGGCAATGCTGAAAAATGACGCGTCATCGAAAAGAATATGCTTATACACCTCGTCGCTGATCACCAGCAGGTCAAATTCCTGTGCCAGAGCGGCAAGCTGTTTTAATTCCTCTTTTTCCAGTACGGCTCCCGTCGGGTTGCACGGCGAGTTGATGATGATCGCCTTTGTTTTTTTCGTTATTGCCTTTCGAATTGCCGAAACATCCAGAGAAAATCCCTTTTCCGCATCGG
Organism: uncultured Emergencia sp.; assembly: GCA_944388465.1. Taxonomy (GTDB): domain Bacteria; phylum Bacillota; class Clostridia; order Peptostreptococcales; family Anaerovoracaceae; genus Senimuribacter. The sequence goes on along the minus strand of CALXJA010000028.1, from coordinate 5,027 downwards.
CGCTGACGCTGACCGGCACCCCTCCGCACATGAGGATCTGCTGCAGATAGTTGGTCCAACAAGGTTCAATGACGATCACCTCATCTTCCGGATTCAGAATGACCTTCAGTCCCTGATACAGTGCCGCCATCGCCCCGGGCGTAACGGTAATTTCTGTGACCGGATCATATTTCTGTCCCAGCTCTCTTTGCAAATAGCCGCTGATCGCTTCACGGAGCGGCAGGATCCCCGCGTTTTCGGAATACTTGCTTTTTCCCTCAGCGACCGCCTGACAGGCTGCTTTCGCTACGTTCTCCGAAGCGACAAAATCCGGTTCGCCTATGGTGAAATTGATCGTATGCTCATATTCCAGCGCTTTATTAAACATCTTTCGAATTTTCGAATATTGAATCGATCTGGTATTGTCTGATATAAATTCCATGCTGTTCCTCCGCTCTGTTTTATCTCTGCACCCGGCCTGATCCGTCTCCTTCGGCCAGTGTCTCCACCTCTTTTACGGAAACCAGATTAAAATCCCCTTCCACGGAATGTTTCAGGCAGGACGCCGCCGTTGCAAATTCGAGGGTCTGCTCGTCGCTCCTGCCGGTACACAAACCGTATATCAGTCCTGCGCCAAAGCTGTCGCCGCCGCCGACGCGATCGACGATATGAACCGGATATTCTTTGGAGAACAACGCTTCTTTGCCGTTATACAGCATAGCCGCCCACCTGTTGTCGCTGGCAGAAATGCTGGTCCGCAGAGTGATGGCTACGTAGCGGAAGTGAAAACGCTCCATGAGCTGCCGGGCTACATCTTCATATCCCTTCCGATCCAGTTTTCCACTCGTCACATCCGTCGAGGCCGCTTTGATGCCAAATACCTTTTCGGCATCCTCTTCGTTGGCGATACAGATATCGACATACTGCATCAGTCTTCCCATAGCCTTTTCGGCCTTTTCGCTGCTCCACAAATTTTTCCGGAAGTTCAGATCACAGCTGACGGTGAGATTTCTTTCCTTGGCCGCTTTTACTGCATCCAGACATATCGCCTCTACGTTTTCACCTAATGCCGGTGTGATACCGGTAAAGTGGAACCATTCCGCATCCTTGAAGAGTTCATCCCAGTTGTAATCCTCGCGGCTGCTTTCTGCGAAGGCGGAATGCTTTCGGTCGTAGACCACCTTCGACGGTCTCTGCGAGGCTCCCTTTCCAAATAGTAAATACCGAGCCGGTCTCCGCCCGCAGCGATTCCTTCTACATCTACACCGTGCCGGCGCAGTTCCTTTTTTGCCGCTTCACCTATAGGATTCTCCGGCAGCCTGGTCACGAATGCTGCGTGAAGGCCGTAATTGGCCAGCGATACGGCAACATTCGCCTCGCCTCCCCCAAATGTGGCCTGGAACTCCGGCTCCTGTAAAAACCGGAGATATCCCTTAGGCGCTAATCTCAACATGATCTCTCCGAAAGTAACTATTTTTGCCATTATTTCTCACCTCTTACGCGTTCTGCGATCTCCGTCGCCTTTTTACTGATTTCTGTAATTTCTTCCCACCGGTTTTCGCTTATCAGCTGCTCTTTCACCATAAATGAGCCGCCGCAGGCGATAACGCAGTCTGCCTGCAGATACTCTTCCAGATTGTCTAACGAAATTCCTCCGGTCGGCATAAAGCGCAGTGTGGAAAACGGAGCAGACAATGCCTTTATGGTCTTAATGCCTCCAAACTGAGACGCCGGAAAAAACTTAACGATCGAAAGTCCTTTCTTTCTCGCTCTCTGTATTTCCGTAGGCGTTACACAGCCAGGAAGCGGCAAAAGACCTTTTTCCAAAGCAAAATCAACAACTTCCTCATCAAATCCCGGACTGACGATAAATTTCGCTCCGGCTTCCGCGGCTTTTTCAGCCTCTTCAACACTGAGCACGGTTCCCGCACCGACCAGCATATCCGGAAATGCTTCTGTCATCGTGCGTATGACCTTTTCCGCACCTTCTGCCCGAAACGTAATTTCCGCACAGTGAATCCCGCCGGCACGCAGCGCCTCTGCCAGACGCACCGCTTTGTCCAGCTCTTTCAGTTTAATTACCGGTACAATCCCAGCTTTTTGCAGTTCTTCTTTCATGGCCAGCTCTTTCCTTTCTGTAAAATCTGTCAATTTCACTATAGCAGTAATGCGCTTTGCGGAAAATTGCTCGGCTGTTTCATTTTTATGGATACATTTTTTCTTTCTCTACTACTTTTAGGTATAAAATTAACACTATCGAATCTTTTTCTAATACAAAAGAGCCTTTGTGCATCGGTCTGCGTCAAAGACTCTCTGTATTTTCTCTATATATTTTGGCTTCCTTTACCCGGAAAAGACTTTCTACAACTCGTCAAAATTGATTTTATCGGTAGACAGCGGCAGACTCTGCAAAAGCTGCACTCTGTTTCTGACGTGCATTTTTTCGTACAGGCTGTGAAAATGCTTTTTTACGGTGTTCACACTGATATGCATCCGCTCTGCGATTTTTTCATTGCTGTAGCCCTTTACCGCATAATTCAGAAGCTCCGACTCTCTCTCCGTGAGCCCGAATTCCCTGCTGATCCTTTCGTGATAGCCTTTGGCAAAGAAATATCTCGTGTCGCCCTTCTTTGTCTCGTAATTCAGGCGATAGGACAGATGCTTCTGCAGCTGATCCATGACAAAAAGCTCCCGTTTGGTGAAATCGCCGCTTTCCCGTCTGCGGTAAAACGTAATCAGACCCACGGTCTCTTCGCGGAAGACAATATTCATTCCCATAGCATAGTGAAACTGCTGCGGGCGGTAAAACTCTTCGTAAAGCTTTGATTTCTCCATCGCTTCATCCGTCAGCAGTTCCGACTGCAGCCAGGCTCTGCCGTATCCGCTGAGCAGCAGCCACTGCAGAGGGTTCCCGTCGCTGTAGTGATCTTCGTAAAATGCAAGTTCTTTTTCACCGACATGATCGCAGACACTGTCCTTTACCTCTTCTCCATCCACCAGCTAAAAAACGGCGCCATCAAACCCGATCAGCACATCCAGCCATTTTAACACGGTTCTTCTCATTTCATCAAAAGAATAGATAAAGGATATATTATACGCAATTTCATTTAGAAACATCCATTCGCTTTCCTGCAAAAAAGCCATAAAAACTCTCCTTCGCTCATTCGGTCGGACCATTTGCCTTTTTGTAAATCCGTTTCTTTCTGTCCCCAGTATATTTTATTTCCCGGACGGTGTCAATCACAGCCGTTCGTATCCCGTGCGTTCATCTCTGCTCATTTCTGTTCATTTCTCTTCTTTGCCGCATCGAAATTGTACCGGCCGTTTTTCTATGCTATAATAAACCGTATTCCGCACTACAATAAGGACTTGCACAGGAAAGGAAGATCTATGGGACATATTACGTCAAAAAATGCTTATAAAAGTCTGGAGGAAAGAATCAACTGGTTCACCCAGGGCGCGCCTGCCTCGGAAACCTTTTACAAGATCCTCCAGGTACTCTATGCCGAAAAGGAAGCCCGTGCAGTTTCCATGCTGCCGGTACGGCCGTTCACCATCAAACGGGCGGCGCGGATCTGGAAGGTCTCCGAAGCCAAGGCCGAGAAGATGCTGGATCATCTCTGCGAAAAAGCGCTGCTGGTGGATTCCGAACACAACGGCACCCGCAAATTTGTCATGCCGCCGCCGATGGCCGGGTTTATCGAATTTGCCCTGATGCGCACCAGAGGCGATATCGACCAGAAATACCTCAGCCAGCTTTACTACCAGTACATGAATGTGGAAGAGGATTTCGTCAAGGATCTGTTCTATGCTACAGAAACCAAACTGGGGCGGGTCTACGTCCAGGAACCGGTACTGACGAATTCGCAGATGAATCACATTCTGGATTATGAAAAAGCCAGTCACATCATCGAAGAAGCCGAGTACATCGGTCTCGGTCTGTGCTACTGCCGGCATAAAGCCGAACATGCCGGGCATCCCTGTGAGATCAGCGCACCCTGGGACGTCTGTCTCACCTTCGGCAACGTTGCCCGTTCTCTGTCCGAACACGGCGGATATGCCCGCCTCATTTCCAAGGAGGAAGCCATGGATGCGCTGCAGCGTTCCTACGACGCCAATCTGGTGCAGATCGGCGAAAATGTCCGGGAAAATCCGGCTTTCATCTGCAACTGCTGCGGCTGCTGCTGTGAAGCCCTGCAGGCAGCCAGACGCTTCGCTCCGGTTCAGCCGGTAGAAACCACCAATTATATACCCCGCATCCAGGCCGATACCTGTATCGGCTGTGGAAAATGCGCCCGGGTCTGCCCTGTCCATGCGATCTCCATTACAGAGGATCCGCTTACGCATGAGAAAAAAGCGGTGGTAAATGAGGAACTTTGCCTGGGCTGCGGCGTCTGTGCGCGGAACTGTCCTACTAAAGCCATTCTTCTGACCAAGCGGCCTGTACAGATCATCACGCCGGTCAACAGCACGCACCGTTTCGTGCTGCAGGCTATCGAAAAGGGCACGCTGCAGAATCTGCTCTTTGACAATCAGGCTTTCGCCAGTCACCGTGCCATGGCGCAGATCTTCGGATCGATTCTGAAACTGCCGCCGGTCAAACAAGCCCTGGCCAGCAAGCAGTTCAAATCCATCTACCTGGATAAACTGCTTGCCAGCCAGGTAAATAAGCAGCGGAACCAGAATAAATAAGGAAGCGGAGGCATATCAATCCAGCAGCGCCAGCGATTGCAAAGCTGTCTTAAGATTTTTCCTACTGCTATCTTTTTCTCGCTGTAGAAAACCATTCTTCTGTATTTTGGTGCAAAGACAATGTGATATTGCAATTCCATTTTGAATGCGCTAAACTGTTTACATCGTTGATGCTCATTTGCTTTTCCTCCTGTTGAACTTAATTGCAGTTGCCAGACCGCAATTTCAGTTTAACAGTTGACGAGTTAATGTTCAAATGCATAGCTTCAACGAACCCCGTGTCTAACACGGGGTTTTCCTTATACAATAAAGGCGTGTCACACCCGTATCGAAACGGGCGCAATACGCCTTTTGAA
>CALXJA010000027.1 GCA_944388465.1 uncultured Emergencia sp. | reverse complement strand
GATTCCTGTTTTCTTTTTTTCGTCGCTCATGTCATCACTCCTTATAAACGGTTCAACTATTTTGTTTCCTTATGAACAGTATGCTTCCTGCAGAATCTGCAATACTTTCTGGTTTCCAGTCTCTCAGGATGATTCTTCTTCTCCTTCGTCGTATTGTAGTTACGCTGCTTGCACTCTGTACATGCCAATGTGATTCTCACGCGCACAACTTCCACCTCCAATTTTTCAAAAATAATGCGCTCTTTCTTTTATGCCTCAGGCTCCGGAGCAGACCGGACGCCCTGTACGCTTTTTTAGGCATAAAAAAAAGACCTATTCCATCGCTAGCTTAATATACCATACCGGGCGGTCCGCGTCAATCATTTTTTCTCCTTTCCTGACGCATTTACTGCGTCAATAATGGTAGATTTGAAAGTTCACTTTCAAACTTTACCTTAAATACACAAACCGCTTATTTTTGTTGTGCATATCTTATCCACAAAACGCTTATTTGCCTGTGGATATTGTGGATAACTCTTTCATTTTCTGTTGATAAGTACCTTCTTTCCTTGCTGTTCACCGGTTTCTTTTTTTCACGAAAAATGTGGATAACTCTTATAGATATCCAGAATTATAAACAAGTCAGTCAATTCATTGAACTCTCCCGTGTTTTCCGACAATATTATGTCCTGCTTTCGGCGCTTTCGACAACTATTTTCCGTTGACGAAATGTGCTTCTGGTGCTACTATGTTGGTACGCGGCTCATTATATTGTGTTTTATTTTATATTTCATCACCATATATTGTGTTTCGTTTATTTTCTGATGTCAGGATATACAGCAGCGGTGATTTCCGCGGCTCCGAAGACAGACCGGCAGATTCTGCCGCTTTTTTCATCTCCCGACATCACAGTACAGCAACAGCAAAGGAGTTTAAAGAATGGGAAAACAGATTCAGAAGCGCAACGGCGATCTGGTGCCTTTTGATTCCATCAAGATTTTAAATGCGATCCACCGCGCCGGTCTTGCTTCGGACGATCATCTGACGCCGGCAGATCTCTCGTACCTGACACAGAAAGTCTGCGACGCTGTGGAGGATGTGGAGGTTCCCTCCGTGGAGCAGATTCAGGATATCGTGGAGGCCATGCTGATCCGCTATGATTTCGCGTCCACCGCCAAAGCGTACATTCTGTACCGGGCGGAGCACGCCAAGATCCGCAGCACCGAGTTCGATCTGATGAATATTTACGAGCGTCTTACTTACTCCAGCGCCAAGTCGGAGAATATCAAAAGGGAAAACGCCAATATCGATGGAGATACTGCCATGGGAACCATGCTTCGATACGGTTCCGAGGGTTCCAAATATTTTATGACCAACTACGTGCTGCCTAAAGATATCGCAGCGGCGCACACCAACGGAGATATCCATATCCACGATATGGATTTCTATATGCTGACGGAGACCTGCTGCCAGATCGATCTGATCCGGCTTTTCAAAAACGGCTTCTCCACCGGCCACGGCTACGTGCGGGAACCACAGTCCATCATCACCTACGCGGCGCTTGCCTGCATCGTCATTCAGGCCAATCAGAACGAGATGCACGGCGGGCAGAGCCTGCCGAATTTTGACTACGCCATGGCGGACGGCGTGTCAAAAACATATACGAAGGAATATTTCAAGGCGCTGCGTTCTTTCGTGGAGGTTCGCCTCCACTACGACGTCAGACAGGCACAGACTCTGGAAAAGGTGATCCGAAGCTCCGTCAGCGCTCCGATCCGCATGGGGCACGAGGACGCTTTCCTCGATGTGCTCCGCCAGCTTCCTCTTGAAGACCGGCTGCGGGAATGCCTTGACGAGATGCACGCCTTCTGTATTCAGCAGGCCATGCAGTACACGGAAGAGCAGACCCGCCAGGCCATGCAGTCTCTCATACACAACCTGAACACCATGCATTCCAGAGCGGGAGCGCAGGTTCCGTTCTCATCCATCAACTATGGTACGGATACTTCACCGGAGGGCCGGATGGTCATCCGCAACCTGCTGGAATCCACCATGGACGGTCTGGGCGCCGGAGAGACGCCGATCTTCCCGGTACAGATCTTCAAAGTAAAGGAAGGCGTCAATTACAATCCGGATGATCCGAACTATGATCTGTTCCAGCTCGCCATCGCCACATCCGCGAAGCGTCTCTTCCCGAATTTCAGCTTTATAGACGCTCCGTACAATCTGGCTTATTACAAGGAGGGTGATCCAAACACAGAAGTTGCCTACATGGGCTGCCGTACCCGGGTACTGGGCAACGTCCATGATCCGAGCCGGCAGGTTACTTTCGGGCGGGGCAATCTCAGCTTTACTTCCATCAACCTGCCTCGTCTCGGCATCGAAGCAAACGGCAATCTGGACGTATTTTATCAGAAGCTGGACGATATGATGTATCTGGTTATCCGACAGCTTCTGCACCGGTTCAATATCCAGTCTGCCAGAAAGGTACGAAACTATCCGTTCCTCATGGCGCAGGGTATCTGGATCGACTCAGAACAGCTGTCCATCGACGATACCATCGGGGAAGTCTTAAAGCACGGCACATTGAGCGTTGGCTTCATCGGACTGGCCGAGACCCTGAAAGCGCTGATTGGAAAGCATCACGGCGAGAGTGAGGAAGCACAGGAACTGGGGCTTGCCATCATCGGCCATATGCGCCGACGTCTTGATGAGGAATCACAGAAAACCGGTCTGAATTTTACCCTCCTCGCCACCCCTGCCGAGGGGCTGAGCGGTCGCTTTGTCAAGATTGACCGGAAAAAATACGGTGAGATTCCGGGTATTACCGACAGGGAGTACTACACCAACTCCTTCCATATTCCTGTGTATTACCCGATCAAGGCATACCGTAAGATCGAGCTGGAAGCGCCGTATCACGCGCTGACCAACGCCGGTCATATCAGCTATGTGGAACTGGACGGCGATACAAGCCTGAATCTTCCTGCCTTTGAGTCCATCATCCGTTACATGAAGGAAAAAGGCGTTGGCTACGGTTCCATCAATCACCCTGTTGACCGCGATCCGGTTTGCGGGTATACTGGAGTCATCAACGATGTCTGTCCTCGTTGCGGACGGCGCGCCGGCGAACCGATTTCCATTGAGAAACTTCTGGAACTTCAGAAAAAGTATCCCGACGTTCCGCCCATCAAAAGATAGAAAGGAGCATGCATATGTTAAATAATACATCAGCCGAAGCGCATACTATTGGAAAGAACGTGGAGTTCGACCGCATCAGACGGATCACCGGTTATCTGGTAGGAACTCTGGATCGTTTCAATAACGCCAAAAAGGCAGAAGAAAAGGATCGTGTAAAGCATGGCCTTTGAGTTACGTCTCAGCGGTCTGGTGGAAGAGTCCATCGTGGACGGACCGGGACTCCGTTATGTGGTCTTTGTACAGGGATGTCCTCATCACTGCAAAGGATGCCATAATCCACAGACCCATTCCTTTACCGACGGATATGTAGAGAGCATCGATTATATCTTTCAGCAGTACAGGCAGAACCCGCTTCTGGCCGGCATCACATTTTC
>CALXJA010000026.1 GCA_944388465.1 uncultured Emergencia sp. | reverse complement strand
GCGTACATTTCGTTGCTCCGATATGTAGGTTATCACCTGGTCTGATTTCTGCCGGAACGTCTTTCTCTATCTTTTTTCCGTTGAGCAGTGCGCCGTTTTTAGAACCAAGATCCTCGTAGATCCACTGTCCGCCGTTATTTCTGGACAATGTCCCGTGATTGCGGGAAACGGCAGGATCGTTGACCTGAATATCGCAGCTTTTGGCTCTTCCGATCACATTTTCCCAATGAGTGATCGGAATATTCTCCCCGCTGCTCAAATGCAAATACGCCCATACCTCTGAAGGATTCTTTGATCTCAGCAGGGATAAAATAGATTTGAGCAGGATAAATACCGCTAAGAAGATAAACATCCATCTGGCTGCAGCGGTATACAGCAGCCCGGCACTGTCTTCTGCACTGAAGATCCCGGTAATGCCGGCTGTCAGCCCGGAGAAAAAGCTCATGATGCTGCTGAAAAAATTATGTAGGAAATTCATGACTGTCTCCATAATCCCTCCTTATCCGTTTTTCAAAACGCGGCTCTCACTTCGCCGCTTCCGGTAAACCCCTTTTGTGTTTTCTGTCCATATTATACACCGGCGCCGGACGCTTGTCATTTTCTTTTTACCGGTGCAGGCTGCGGCGGCTCCTTTATCCTGCCGGTTTGCAAAACGCCGTGTGCTCGTGTGGTTATATATACAGACCGCCGTTTACGCCCAGCACCTGCCCGGTAATAAAGGACGCCTTTTCCGATGCCAGATAGAAGATCGCTTCGGCCGCTTCCTCGCAGGTCCCGATTCTGCCTGCAGGTGTTTCTGCAGCCAGTGCTTCCATGACCTGGGGTTCGTAGATGCGGTTCATATCCGTATCGATCACCCCGGGTGCAACAACATTCACCCGGATTCCCGATGGACCCATCTCTCTGGCCAGAGCCTTTGCCAGACCGATCACCGCTGCTTTTGTAGCAGAATAAGCGACTTCACAGGAGGCGCCGGTCTCTCCCCAGACAGAAGAAACCAGGACGATCTGTCCTGCCTTTCTGCTGATCATCTGCGGCAATGCTTCCCGCAAAACATAGACCATGCCGCTGAGATTGACACCCAGCAGTTCATCCCACTGCGCATCGGTCAGATCGGTAAACAGTCCCTGCAGGCTTACGCCGGCGTTGCACACTACCGTGTCGAAAGCCGTCGTTCCCAGACAGATCCGCGCATCCCTCACTCCTTTACGAACCATTTCTGCGTCCGACACATCACAGCTGACCGCCACAGCCCCGGTCTCCTCACTGAGCGCCTTCGCCGCCTCCTGGTTTTTTCGGTAAAAAAACGCTGTTTCATATCCGTTCTTTGTAAACAGCCGTACAGCCGCTGCTCCTATTCCCCGTGAACCACCGGTGATCAAGACGGTTTTTTTCATTTTCTTTTTTGATCCTTTCTCTTTTCTCTGTTTTCGGTGACAAAAAACACATTGGGCAGAGCCCAATGTGTTTTTCTTTGATTATATTCTGGCGCATAGTATTAACTATAATCTTAGAAACTAATTCCGAGATTCTCAGATTATTTTCATATATATTCTACTACAACTTTTCCCTGTTGTCAAAGAAAATTCAGAAATATTTTGGTATAATTTTTAAATTTTTACCAACTTCCTGACAGCCAATAAGGTGTCAAGGAATTATTATGTTAAAAACAGGAAAAATTCCATTTTTTCCATCAGCAGGCCGATAATTTTCCCATATGCTTCAGTGTTCGGATCAGCTGACTGGTGTAGCTCATTTCATTGTCATACCACGCTACGACTCTGACCTCGTAAATTTTGGTTCCGCATCTCTGCGCCAGCGTCTGCGTCGCATCGAACAGGGAGCCGTAAGACATACCGATGATGTCGCTGGATACCAGCTGTTCCTCCGTATAGCCGAAGGATTCGTCCGCCGCAGCCTTCATAGCGGCGTTAATGCCTTCCACGCTGACCGATTCCGTTTCGTCCTTCAAGGTCGCATCGAGGATCGTGATCGAACCGGATGGCACAGGGACTCTCTGAGCCGAGCCGATCAGCTTACCGGCCAGCTCCGGAATCACCAGACCGATGGCCTTTGCCGCCCCGGTGCTGTTCGGTACGATATTCACCGCACCGGCTCTTGCTCTGCGAAAATCTCCCTTTCTGTGCGGACCATCCAGGATCATCTGATCGCCGGTATACGCATGGATCGTCGTCATGAATCCCGTACGAAGCTCCCGGTATTCGTTGAGAACCTTGGCCATAGGCGCCAGACAATTCGTCGTGCAGCTGGCGCCGGATACGATCCGGTCTTCTTTTTTCAGCGTCTCGTGATTGACGCCGTATACAATGGTCGGCAGGTCGTTTCCTGCCGGCGCAGAAATCAATACTCTGCCTGCTCCGGCCTGTAAATGCGCTTCTGATTTCGCCTTTGACGCAAAAAATCCGGTACATTCCAAAACGATATCGATGCCCAGCTCTTTCCATGGCAACCTGGCCGGATCCGGCTCGGAAAATACGCGGATCCGTTTCCCATCCACAAGCAGGCACTCTTCGCCGCAGCAGATCTCATGTCCGTGAAAAGCGCCCTGTACACTGTCGTATTTCAGCAGATAACAAAGCATTTCCGGATTTGTCAGGTCGTTTATGGCCGTGATCTCAAATGCAGGATCGCTGAACATTTTGCGGAAAGCCAGTCTCCCTATGCGTCCGAATCCGTTGATGGCAATTTTTACACTCATTATTTTTCCCTCCTACTGCCTTTGCCGTGCAAAGGTACTGAATTTGTCCTGTGAAGCCGGTCAGCCGTGCAGACCGTGTCCGTTCCTTCCGCCTCGTTAATGACGGTCAGCCTGCGAAAAGCATCGTCCGCAAGCCGGTCGGTAATGATCGTCGCTTCTTCTATACGTCCGAAGGTCACGGCGGAAATGACGCCGAACTTGGAGCTGTCGGCCAGGATATAGGCCTGACGGGAATGACGAAGCACTTCCGTTTTGAACTGGGCTTCATCAATATCCGGGGTGGAATAACCGCGCAGGGTATCCACGCCGTCTGCCCCCATAAAGCATTTGGTGAAATTGCATCGCCTGATAAAATCCATGGCCTCTGCGCCAATCAGCGACAGCGTCGCTCCTTTGAGACGGCCGCCGGTCATGTAGAGCCGAAAGCCTCTCTGCGCCAGCTTCCGGCCATGGGTAAGCCCGTTCGTCACATATACCGCTCTCTTCGCCTGCAGAAAATCGATCATATTCTCTGTTGTAGAACCGGCATCGATAAAAACAAAGTCCTCATCGGTGATGAACGCAGCTGCGTATCTGGCAATACAAAGCTTCTCCTGAACCCGTGTTTCCGCTCTGTCCGCTATGTCTTCTTCGACCGTCTTGATATGCGGCTGCAGAGCTACCGCCCCGCCAAAGACCTTTTTCAGACGCCCGCTGTCATTTAACATGCAGATATCTCTGCGGATCGTCGATTCGCTGACATGTAGGGCGGAAGCAAGCTGTGCGACCTTTACGGCGCCGGAAGACGCCAGCTCTGCCACGATTCTCTCCATTCTCTCCTGCTGCAGCATCGTCTGTCTCCTCTCTATCTCGTATGATACCACTTCGTCAGTCAAAGTCAAGCATATTCAATCAAATTCGATCAAATTCATCCATTTCTTTTTTGTAAACGCATTCTGCCGCATCATAAAGGCAAAAAAAGAAAAGCAGAACGACGTCTCGCGTCTATTCTGCTTTCTCTTCTTGGATCAGCTGTTTTAAATACTGGAGTGACCTTCGTTCTATCGTTTTGACGGTATTGTAATTCATATGCTTCATTTCGGCTATTTCCTTCAGCGTAAATCCATAACCGAAACGAAGCCGCAGTATCTCCTGTGAAGATGGCTTCAGCTCTCCAAAGAATTCATAAAGCTGCTGATTATCCACGATCTGATCGAGGATGTCCCAGATCATGCAGTTTTTCCGTTCAAAGAGTTTTTCGTCCTCCTTGTTCATCTGCGTAAAAGGGATCTCTACTCCCTGGATCATACGCTCTTTGTTGATATAATGAATCATTTTCCGGTAAGACAGCTTATACAGCCATGAGTTCAGTTTGTCCAGATCCCTGACCTTGCCCACTCCGCGAATGGCGGCGATAAAGATTTCCTGCACCAGATCGTCCTGATATTCCCGCGGTACATTAAAATAGATGAGAAATTTCTTTATCAGTCCCAGTTTGCTGCAGAGAAGCTCGCCCAGATCGATATTTCCCACTTCTGATGCTTTCATCAATGCTATTCAACAATTCCCGATATTAACCTGCTTCTTTTCTGACCGGCCGAAAACTGCGGTTCTTTCGATAATAATAGTTTATGGGCAGAAGCATGACTTTTAAATAAACCACAGGGGGAATTTCATACAACTGTCAAGGGAACTTTTTGTCTGATTCCTCAATTTATGCTTTTTTACAAGAGAAAACGGAGAAAAAGCGAAACTTTTTTCTGCTGCTGATGCTCTATATACTATGTAGTGTTTTTTATGCGAATTCGCATCGATGAGAGGAGACTATACAAGATGAATTTAGAAACGCAGCAATGTATAGCGGAAAATCTGAAATATTTGAGAAATTTTTATGGCTACACACAGGATCAGGTCGCGGATTTTCTCCACGTCGCACGCAGTACTTATACGCTGCTCGAATCCGGCAGAAAAATTCCCAGAGCTGATCTGCTCATCGGTCTGTCGCAGATCTACCATGTCAGGATCGATGTGCTTCTTGAAACAAATCGGAAAAAATTTGTACACGAAGTAACATTTGTACAGGGCAGCAATGGGGATGTTATCGAGTTAATGAATCTTTATTATCAGCTTTCGCCTTTTGCTCAGGGCTGTCTGTACGAAAGAGCCGAAATGCTTCTGGATATGGAAAGACGGGAAAAAATGCAGCAGTTGCAGGAAAAAAAGAACACAAAAAAACCATAAACATGCCGCGTAATGACACTACAAAACAAAAGGGCGCCTTACGATCTCGCGATCTGCACGTCTGAAAGGCGTCCTCTTTTTGCACAGGCAAAACGAAGGGGGCTGTCGGTTAATACCGATTTTTGACTCTTGACAAACAGGGCGGAGACAATCCCGCAGAATACGGACTTTTTTGAGCCGTTATTCTGTCGGAGATTGCCTCCGTCCTGTTTATAAATGCTATTT
>CALXJA010000025.1 GCA_944388465.1 uncultured Emergencia sp. | reverse complement strand
GAGAGCTCACCGGCGGCATTTACTTCGGAGAAAAGGGCATCAAAGAAAATACGCCTCTCGGACCGGCTGCCTACGATGTGGAGCAGTATGCCGAAGAGGAAGTACGCCGGATCGCAAAAGTTGCCTTCGATATGGCCATGAAGAGAGGCCGCAAGGTCACCAGCGTCGATAAAGCCAATGTACTGGAAAGCTCCCGGCTCTGGAGAAGAATCGTTGCACAGGTCGCTGCAGATTACCCGGAGGTCGAACTGGATAATCTGTATGTAGACAATGCTTCCATGCAGCTGGTGCGTAATCCGAAACAGTTCGACGTCATCGTGACCAGCAATATCTTCGGTGATATTCTCTCTGACGAAGCCAGTCAGATCACCGGTTCTATCGGTATGCTGCCATCCGCCAGCCTGGCAACAGGCAATTTCGGTATGTATGAGCCGGTTCACGGTTCTGCTCCGGATATCGCCGGGCAGGATCTGGCCAATCCGATCGCTACGATTCTGTCTGCAGCCATGATGCTCCGTTATACTTTTGCTCTGTCTGCAGAAGCCGACGCCATAGAAGCAGCCGTCCGTGCCTTTTTGGACAAAGGCTTCCGAACGCCGGATATCTGCGCCGGAAAAGAAGCGGTAGGAACAAGAGAAGCCGGTACGCTTATCGCAGACCTGATCTGATTTTTTCTATACCGTATAAACGCAGCAAAGGTGCCGTTTGCTCGTCGGATCCGATGAGCAAACGGCACCTTCTTTCATTGCAGCCGGACAGCAGTATCCTCAACTCCCCCTTAAGAATATTTAAGGAAAGAATTCTTCATGATCTATTGATTTTTAATGAAGTTTTGATATCATATGATAGTCACTTATTGTAGAAAAAAAACGAAAGGGTGTACTATGAGGGTAAAAAAGAGAAAACAAGTAAACAAAACGTATATGCTATTCATCATCGTCCTGCTGATTCTGGCCGTCGTGTTTTTCTTCAATCTTGTCCGGCAAAACAAAACGGCCGATTACAGCGATGCCAAAATCAAGGCCAACGTCTCTGCTGTCGCCACTTTCGATTATTCCAAGGTGACGACGGTCGAAGAGGAGATCGAAAAGCTGGAAGCCACGGAAGCCGGCGGCACCTTCGATCCGCGCGAAGGTCTGACATCAGCACAGTACCGAAAAATTTTCAGCACCAGCGTTATCCTGGGCGACTCCATCACCGAGGGACTGGTCGACTACGGCTATCTGAGCAGCGACCAGGTATTCTGCAAAATCGGCGCATCCATTATCAACGGCGACGATCTGTTCCGTTCTGCCGCGCAGACATACCCGAAGCTGGCGTTTCTTTCCTTTGGGATGAACGATATGGGAAATTATAACGGCAACGCCAACTCCTTCATCAAGAAGTACAAAGAGCTGATCCGTTCTTTCCAGAAAACTTCACCGGATACGGTTATCCTGATCAACAATATCTCGACACCGTCAGACAGCGCAATTTCAGCCAGTCCGATTCTGGGCAACTATAAAAAGTTCAACAATGCACTGCAAAAGATGTGCCGCGACCTGGATCTGACTTATATTGATAACTCCCGGATCATCGAAGAGCATCCGGACTTATATGCCGGAGACGGTATTCACGTTTCTTCTGATTACTATCCATACTGGATGAACAACATGATATTGAAAGCGGGGCTCTAATGATCAAAAAAACCATCTTTATCGTTATTCTTGCCGTGTTTCTTGCCCTGGTCTATGCCGACGGCAGCGCTAAAGACGTCTCGATGAAAACCATTGAGAACCAGCTGACAAAGACCGGTCAGGTCGATGAGACCATGGCAAAATGCACAAATCGTGACCTGATGCAGTTTATGGAACTGGACTACGAACAGTACGAAGGCTGTTTATATTATAAAGGAAAAGAAGCGCTCAGCGTGGACGAGATTCTGATCGTCAAAGCGAAGGATCGAGACGACCTGGCTGCAGTAAAAGATGCGGTAGAAGAAAGAATCGACGCACAGATCAAAACCTACGAAAGCTACGGTCCGAAACAGGTGGCTCTGCTGGAAAACGCTGTTGTGACGACAAAAGGCCGGTATCTCTTCTACTGCACCGGAAAATCCGCGGAAAAAACAGAGGAGGTGTTTGAAGATGTTATTTAGCAGTATTATCTTCCTCTTCTACTTTCTTCCCATCGTGATGTTCCTGTACTATGTTCTGCCAAAAAAGGCAAGAAACGTCGTACTGCTCATCGCCAGCATCATCTTTTACAGCTGGGGAGAGCCGGTGTATGTGTTCCTGATGATTTTCAGCGCCATTTTCAACTACTTCATGGCCATCGACATCGGCAGAGCCCGGGTTCGCGGTCAGAGCGGAAAAGGTACGCTGCTGTTTACCGTAATCGTAAACCTCTTTATCCTGTCCTTCTTTAAATACTATGGCTTCCTGATGGATACCATCAACAGTATTTTAGGGACAGACATCCACTATACCGCGCTGGCTCTGCCCATCGGTATCTCTTTCTATACCTTCCAGGCTCTTTCCTACATCTTTGATGTCTATCGGGGCAATGTGAGGGTACAGATCAATCCGCTGAAGTTTACCCTGTATCTGGCGCTTTTCCCGCAGCTGATCGCCGGACCTATCGTCAAGTACAAGGATATTGCCGAGCAGCTGGATCACCGTGAGGTGACGCTGGAGAAATTTGGCCGGGGAACCATGCGCTTCATCATCGGGTTAGGAAAAAAAGTTATCCTTGCCAATAACCTGGGCGCCATCTATGCGGAAATCGGCACGCTGGCAGACAGTCAGGCGTCGGCTCTGACCTTCTGGATCGGCATCATCGCCTACACGCTGCAGATCTACTTTGATTTCAGCGGGTACTCCGATATGGCCATCGGCCTGGGCCGTATGTTCGGCTTTGAATTTATGGAAAACTTCAATTATCCGTATATTTCCAAAACCGTAACGGAATTCTGGCGCAGATGGCACATCTCCCTCAGCACCTGGTTCAAGGAATACGTATACATTCCGCTGGGCGGAAACCGTGTTTCCGTTCCCCGGCATATCCTGAATCTGCTTATCGTATGGTCGCTGACCGGTCTCTGGCACGGCGCCAGCTGGAATTTCGTCGTCTGGGGATTGTATTACGGTATTCTGCTGATTCTGGAAAAGTATCTTCTCGGAAAATATCTCCAGAAAGCGCCGCCTGCTCTGCAGCATATCTACACTATGCTTATCGTCGTCATCGGCTGGGTATTTTTCAGCTGTGAAGATCTGTCTGCCGCCATAGACTATCTGGGTGTCATGTTCGGCGGTGGTGAAGCAGGCTTTGCCAATGCCTATACCCTTTATCTGCTGCGTACCAACGCGATCCTTTTGATCATCGGCGGTATCGCCTCTGCTCCGGTGCTGATGCAGCAGTTTGAGACTCTGAGTAAGCGCCACAGCATCATCAGCATCATCCTGCTCCTGGGACTCTTTGTCCTCTGCACGGCATATCTGATTTTCAGCAGCTACAACCCGTTTCTGTATTTCCGATTCTGATCACGAAGGAGGTATTCATGAACAAAAAAGCTATGGCATCCATTCTGGGACTCTGTTTTATTTTCATACTGGCTGCAGTGTTCATTGCCAACCTTTTCCTTCCGGATAAGGGATTTTCCGAAGAAGAGAACCGGATACTGCAGGAGAATCCCGGGTTTTCTCTGTCTTCCTACATGGAAGGCCGGCTGGAAACCAAACTCGAGAATTACGCCAATGACCAGTTCCTGCTGCGCAACACCTTTATCCGTATCAAGGCCTCTTCGGATGTCACCTTGGGAAAACTGGAATCCAACGGCGTATACCGGTGCAGGGACAATTATCTGATGGAAGGTCTGACCCATCCCGACAAGGGATTCATGAAGAATACCCTTACCGGTCTGAAAAAATTCAAACAGCAGCACAAGGATCTGGATATGTACTTTCTGCTGGCTCCCAATGCGGCGAATATCCTGGAAGACAAACTGCCGGCGACCGTAAGAACGGCTGATCAGAATCAGTATATCGATGATTTTTACAGCAATGTAAAGGATCTCGGCTACATTCCCGTTGACGTCCGCAAAACACTGAAAAACCGCGCAAAGGATACACAGATCTACTATCGGACAGACCACCACTGGACCACCGACGGCGCCTTTGCCGCTTATAAACAGCTGGTTAAAAAAATGAAGCTCTCTGACAATGTCAGCTACAGGCGTTATGTGGTGAAAAACGACTTTCGCGGCACGCTGGCCTCAAAAAGCGGCTTCGTCAACGGCATGAATGACAGTATCACCATCTATCTGCCAAAGAAAGACAAGGATTACCGCAACTCCGTTATCTATTATTCGGATACAAAAGAAAAAACTACAGAATTCTATCAGCTGGATAATCTGAAGACCAAAGACGCGTATACCGTTTTCGGCGGCAGCAATCATCCGCTGTACACCATCAAGACCCCTTCCGCCTCTTCGGAAAAGCTCCTGCTGGTCAAGGATTCCTATGCCAACAGCATGATCCCGTTCCTGGCGCAGAATTTCCGTGAGATCGTCGTCGTAGACCCGCGTTACTTCTACGACAACATCGATGATATCATCGAAGCGGAAGAGATCACACAGATACTGTTTCTGTACAATGCCAATACGTTTTTCGCCGATCATTCTCTGGAAATGATGCTCAGTTCTTAAAAAAAAGCGGCCATGCCATCCGGTTTTTCCCGTGACATGGCCGTTTCTCTTTCTTTCGAAACGGGCTCTGCTATATACGTTCATACAAACAGTCGATTACGCCGTTTTTCTCGCTGCTCTTCACCAGGTGCAGCTTGATCTCCTTGTTTCTGTCGCCGAACAATCTGATTCCGCCGCCCAGGATAAGCGGCATAATGGTCAGATGATATTCATCGATCAGATTCTCGCGGATCAGCTGGTTTGCAATATCCGCTCCGCCGTAAATCCAGATATTCTCTCCCTCTTCCTCCTGCAGCCGATGAATAAAGGTACTCAGGCGGGAATTCACAAAACGAACGTCTTCTGTATCAGGCTCCGGCCGATGGGTGATCACGTACGTACGCATTCCTGCATACGGCCAGTTCCCCTGCGGGGATCTTTCCTGCAGATGCTTATAGGTCTCTCTGCCCATAACCACGGTATCGACGATCGAGAGAAAACCTCCCCTTCCGTAATCGCCCTGATAAAACTCACTTTCGCCGCCCAGCCAGCCTATATTGCCGGCGCGGTCTGCAATATATCCGTCAAGACTGACCGCCATATACAGAATTACTTTTCTCTTCATATCTGTCCTCCAAACTTTAATCCTGACGTTATTGTATCATATAAATATTTTTCCATCAATATAAATATTTATTCATCTTGCTTTTTTTGTCTTTCTGCCGCCTCAACCAGATGCCGCATCAGAATACTGGTCGTCACACTGCCGACTCCGCCCGGTACGGGTGTAATGCAGCCGACAAGTTCGCTGACGGGTGCAAAATCCACGTCGCCTTGCATTTTCCCTTCTTCATCGAAATTGATCCCCACATCGATGACCGTCTGTCCTTCTCGGACCATATCTTCTGTCACCGTGCGAATATGTCCTGCGGCAGCGACCAGAATATCCGCCTCACGGCAATAGCGCAAAAGATCTTCTTTTTTCGTCTTTGTATGACAGATGGTAACGGTGGCATTTTTCTCCAGAAAAAGCAGCGCCACAGGTTTGCCGATCACCATGCTCCTGCCGATGACCACTGCCTTTTTCCCCTGCAGATCGATCTGATAATGCTGCAGCACCTCCATGCAGCCTTCTGCCGTACACGGGGCAAAGCCCTGTACGCCGGCAAACAGATTGCCCAGCGCCCTGTCGGAAATACAGTCCAGATCTTTTTCCGGCGCAAGGGCATTTCGCACGCGTTCCCCGTCGATATGAGCAGGAAGGGGCTGCAGCAGCAAAATCCCGTGGATATTCCGGTTTTCATTAATGGCATCGATCACAGCCACCAGATCCCCGGTCTCTATATCCTGCGGACAAATATACTTTTCTGTCGCAAGTCCCAGACTTTTCGCTTTCTTCACTGCGCCATTCTCATAGGCGATATCGCTGGGATTCTCCCCCACTCGTACAATAGCCAATGTCGGAACGACTCCGCTTTCGTACAATGCCGGGATACGGTGCAAAAGCTCTTCGTTGATCTTATCCGCTACTTCCTTTCCCTTGAGCAGTTTTTCCATATTTCCTCCCTATTTTCTCAGGCTGCTGTAAACCAGAGCATAAACCTCATCTGCCTTCATCGTATATTCTTTCAGCATATCCTCGGCTTCTCGTTCCGCAGCCTCAGCAAATTCTCTGTCTTTTGCCGATCCGGTATTGATAAATACATTGAGCGCGGCTCCCTGCAGCGCAGATTTGGCGAAAATCACCCCGACGCCGGCGTCGCTGACCGCAAGGCGGCTTCCTTTTTCCGCAAACTCTTCCTGCAGTCTGATCACCTGACAGCATTTTCGCATGATCTCCAGCGGAACCCTGGTCGCCTCCTTTAAAGCCGCTTCCATGACCCGGTCTTTTTCTGCCCGCTCTTCTTCTGTATCCTTCGGCATACCATAGGCTCTGGACAGCGGCGCGAATACGCGGGCATCTTCCTCCGTCAGCTCCAGCAGTTCTTCCCGCAGCTTATCCATCTTCCCGGTAAGGTCGCGAATATCCGCCTCCACAGCGGCATACTTTTTCTTTCCCAGAGTCAGATTTCCCACCATGCTGCCCAGAGAGGCCGCCAGACTTCCTACCAGCGCAGATGCGCCGCCTCCTCCCGGCACAGGCTCCTTGCTGGCCAGCACGCCGGCAAACTCGCGGCAGCTTTTATCCGTAAAATCCATATTCGTACTCCTTTCCTATCCTGTCTTTTCCGTTCTCCATGCTCTTTGGTCAAGCCCTCGCGGCTATCTTTTCTTTCCGGCAGGAAAACACATAAAAAGCGGAACGGGAACCGGAAAGACGCTTTGCATCTGTCCGTCAGTATACCCGTCCCGTTTTACTTTCTAACGATTAAAATAATCCGGTAATACGTCCTGTATTATCTACATCTATTTTTTCTGCGGCAGGAACTTTCGGCAGTCCCGGCATCGTCATAATATTTCCGGTCTTCGCGACAATAAAGCCTGCTCCCGCATCGATCTTCAGATCGGTCACGGTAATGGAAAAATCGCGCGGCGCTCCCAGCAGAGCCGGATTATCGGAGAAACTGAACTGTGTTTTCGCCATGCAGACCGGTACATCGTTAAAGCCCAGTTCTTCCAGCTGCGCCAGCTGCTTTTTCGCATTGTTTTCAAAGATCACGCCGTCAGCGCGGTAAATCTTCCTGGCGATCGTTTCAATCTTTTCTTTAATCGGAATGTCCAGCGGATAAACAAAGTCGAAGTGATTTTCGCACTGACAGAGACGCAGCACCTCTTCCGCCAGCTTCAGACCGCCTTTGCCGCCTTTGCCCCATACC
This sequence comes from uncultured Emergencia sp., assembly GCA_944388465.1. Lineage (GTDB taxonomy): Bacteria > Bacillota > Clostridia > Peptostreptococcales > Anaerovoracaceae > Senimuribacter. The sequence goes on along the minus strand of CALXJA010000025.1, from coordinate 15,835 downwards.
TGGCTTAGCACCACATTGACGCCCAGTTCCCTGCACTTTTCCTCAACCAGCCGGATCTCTGCTTCCGTATCCGTCGGGAACTCATTGATCGCGACCACTGCAGGCAATCCGAAATGCTGTGTTACGTTTTCCACATGCTGCAGCAGGTTCGGCAGTCCCTTTTCCAGTGCCGCAAGGTTTTCCTGCGCCAGATCTTCCCTTTTAACGCCGCCATGATATTTGAGCGCCTTCACCGTTGCGACGATGACACAGGCCGACGGCTTCAAACCGGCTTTTCTGCATTTGATATCCACGAACTTTTCCGCTCCCAGATCAGCCGCGAAGCCTGCTTCTGTAACCACATAATCAGCCAGCTTCAACGCCATCTTTGTCGCCATGATCGAATTGCAGCCGTGGGCAATGTTGGCAAACGGACCGCAATGGACAAAGGCCGGCGTTTTTTCCAGCGTCTGTACCAGATTCGGCTTCAGCGCATCCTTGAGCAGCGCCGCCGCAGCGCCCTGTGCTTTGATATCTCTCACGGTCACCGGCTTATTGTCATACGTATAACCCACGATGATGCTTGCCAGCTTTTCCTTCAGATCATCGATATTCTTTGCCAGGCACATGATGGCCATCACTTCGCTGGCAACGGTGATCTCAAATCCATCCTCACGAGGAACGCCGTTCGCCTTTCCGCCGAGACCGCATACGATATTGCGCAGCTGACGGTCGTTCATATCAACGGCTCTCTTCCAGGTGATCCGTCTTGGATCGATATTCAGCGCATTGCCCTGCTGAATATGATTGTCCAGCATGGCGGCAATTAAATTGTTGGCTGCTCCGATAGCATGAAAATCTCCGGTGAAATGCAGATTGATATCCTCCATCGGCACTACCTGCGCATAGCCTCCGCCTGCCGCGCCGCCCTTGATACCGAAAACCGGTCCCAGCGAAGGTTCGCGCAGCGCCGCCATGACGTTTACGCCCATCTGGTGGAGGGCGTCGGCAAGTCCCACAGAGGTGGTCGTTTTTCCCTCTCCGGCCGGTGTCGGCGAAATGGCAGTCACGAGAATCAGCTTCCCGTCAGGCGTCTCTTTTTTCTCCTCTAAGAGATTGTAGTCCACCTTTGCCTTGTACCTGCCGTAAGGTTCGAGATATTTTTCTTCTATCCCTGCTGCTGCAGCGATTTCCCGAATGTCTGCCATCTCGGTCTCCTGGGCAATCTGAATATCACTTTTGATTTCCATTTCTGCTTCTCCTTTCCTTAAAAAGCACGGATGCCGCGGCGCAGCGGCGGAAATTCTGCCGCCGCGCAGATTCTGCCTGCGTCTCAGGATTTCTCCCGCGCTATGCAGGCAAAGCCCGCTAATCATCATGCAAAATATTCTTTAAAAAGGTTCTGCGGTGAATCGGCGTCAGCCCTGATTTCCGCAGACCTTCATAATGTGCTTTTGTTCCATAGCCTTTATTTGCCGCAAACCCGTATCCCGGATATTGCTGATCGTAAAGGCGCATCTGCCGGTCTCTTGTGACCTTGGCGATAATGGAAGCGGCCGCAATGGCCAGCACCCGGCTGTCTCCTTTTATCAGCGATTCCTGCGGCTTTGCTACGGTTTTGATCTGCATAGCGTCAAAGAGCACATAGCCGACAGGCTCTCCCGTCCTTGCAAAACACATGGCGTCCGCTTTTTCCACGGCTTCCGCCATAGCCTCCCGGGTGGCCTCCAGAATATTGATTTCATCGATCACCCGGCTGTCCCTCTGTCCGATGCCGTAGCAAACCGCCTTCTCCAGGATCTCTTCGTAAAGCTGCTCCCGCTTTTTTTCCGAAAGTTTTTTGGAATCGTCTACACCCGGCAGATCGGCCTCTTGCGGCAGCACGACTGCTGCGGCAACCACAGGTCCGGCCAGGGGGCCTCTGCCCGCCTCATCTACACCGGCAATATACAGGATTCCCTTCTGATGAAGCTGCCGCTCGTAGTCCTGAAGCTCTTCCAGTCTTTTTCTGGCCTTTTCTTCTCTTTCCGCCTTGTTCATGCCTGCTCCGTCCGCGCCTCCGATTCTTTTTCTAATGTGATCCTGCCGATTTTTCCGCTGCGGAACTCATCCAGCACGGTTCTGGCACACCGCTCATAGTCGATCTTTTTCCCCGGGCGGATAAATCCGCGTTTGACCGCAATAGCTTCCATCGTAAGCAGCGGCGTCTCGGCGATTTCACTGAGCTTGTACCGCTCCGCCAGCAGCTGCGGATATTTTTCCTGCAGCACGCCGATAAGCTCCATGGCCAGCGTTTCCGTGTCCAGAATCTCATCTTTTATCGAGCCGCAGAAAGCCAGATACAGACCGGTTCTCGGATCTTCAAATTTCGGCCAGAGTATGCCCGGGGTATCCAGAAGCTGCATATTGTTCTCCAGAGAGAGCCACTGCTTGCCCCTGGTCACTCCGGGGCGGTTTCCCGTCTGTGCGCTTTTTTTCCCGGTCAGCCGGTTGATCAGGGACGACTTGCCGACATTGGGAACGCCGACGATCATCAATCGGAGATTTTTCTTGCGCAGCTGATCCCTGTTCTTTTCATCCTGTTCTTTTTTCAGCAGCGCATAAAGCTGCTTCACGCCTTCTCCGCTCATACAGTTCATCGGCAGAACAAGATCCCCCTTCCCGGCAAAAAAAACTGTCCAGTTTTCGTTTTCTTTTTTATCAGAAAGATCGCTTTTGTTGAGAACGATCAGCCGCCTCTTTCCAGCCACCAGCTCGTCGATGATGGGATTCCTGCTGGAAACGGGGATCCTGGCGTCGATGACTTCGATCACCATATCCACCAGCTTCAAATTCTCCTGAATCAGTTCCCGGGTCTTTTTCATATGGCCGGGATACCAGTTTATACTCTCGATCATGGTTTCTGTCTCCTGCTTCTGATGCTTTCTCTTTAGTATACCATGTTTTTCCCTGCCATAGGAAATCTTTTCGCGTTTGCGCCGAAGTCTCCGGACTATATATTCTCATGGATTCGCGTATCATAAGAATTATGTATACAAAAAAGGAAGCTTCCGCTTCCTTTTCCTGCTTATTTTTCTGAGCTCTTGATTTTGGCTGCCTTTCCGGTTCTGCCGCGCATATAATGAAGTCTTGCTCTTCTGACTTTACCCTTTCTAACCACTTCGATCTTTTCGACCCATGGCGAATGAATAGGGAATGTCTTTTCTACGCCTACACCGGACGCGATTCTTCTGACAGTGAAAGTCTCAGCAATTCCGCCATTCTGTCTTTTCAGTACAAAACCTTCGAAAATCTGGATTCTTTCTCTGTTACCTTCTTTGATTTTAACGTGTACCTTAACGGTATCGCCCACGTTAAACGCAGGGATGTCTTTCTTCAGATAATCCTGTGCAACTGAATCTAAAATATTCATTGTAAGTCTCCTCCTTCCCTCCAAGACGTTCGTGCCGCCAGATCTGCGTGCAGAGGACCGCCCGTAATCGAACAGAAATATTCTATCACATACAAACAGCAGATGCAAACACTTTTTTCACCAAGAGACGTCGAAATTCTCCCATTTTCATGGTCTTTTCATACATACCGCCTGTGTTTATTGCGATCGGCGGTATCTGCCTTACACCAGACCGATGTACGGCGCTGCAGAAATAATGATCACCGCTGTGATCAGAATCGGTACCAGAATTTTTGCCCATTGTTTAACGAAAACATTATACGGAACTTTCGCCATTTCACAGATACCCATATTCGTGGCATCCGGATAATGTCCGCTGATAAAGTTGATACCCAGCGTAAACGAAGACAACAGGACGATCTGTCCTCCCAGAGCGCCGGCCGCCGTACCGGTAAACAGCGCCATGGCCAGAGCGCCGAAGATCGGCATCGTGATACCCGCTACGCCGCTGGTCGTCTGCAGGAAAATTCCGATCAGCATATAGGACAGGACACAGACGAGGACAAACGCCCACATCGGAACGCCGCTCATCATCTGCTGAATCCAGTAGATAAAGGTAATACACATACCTTCTTCACTGGAGCCCATAAATATCGCAATGCCTCTGGCTGTAGACAGAACCAGGACAACGCTGATCAGATCCGCGCAGCCGCGGGCAAAGACCGATACAAATTCTTCCTTCGGCATCTTATTGATCAGCGCCACGGCAACGGCTCCGATCAGCCATACGCAGGAAAACTCGTCAAAATACCAGTCGCCGAACGGCACAAAGGTCTCCGTGCCAAGAATATCGCCAAGGAAAGAGTCGTTGAGCGCAAACTGCAGGCCGTTGATATAGTCATAAGCCGTTCCGTCGCCCATCGGAATGGAGCTCCATGGAATATAGCCGATGACGCAGAGCAGGATCATGACGGCAAATACAAGCAGAGAAGCTTTTCTCCGGCCGGTAAGCTCGGTAGTGCCGGTCTCCATCTCCGCTACCAGCTCCGGCAGCTCACTTCCGGCAACACAGGAATTCTGCGGATTTTTCTTCACCTTATTGGCATAGCGCAGAACCTGGAAAATACCCAGAGCCAGCAGCACCACAAACAGTACCATACGCAGCAGAATACCGGAACCCAGTGAGAGCTCTTCGTTGCCGATGACGGCTACTGCTGCGCCGATAGAATACGGATTGACGACACTGGCCATGTTTCCTACCACCGCGCCGATCAGGATAACCATCATTCCGGTCACCACATCATATCCGGCGGAAACAAAGAGCGGAATAATAATGATGGCGTATGCCGGGAGTTCTTCCCAGGCGCCGTAAACCGTACCCATCAGGGCAAAAACGCACATCAGCAGTACGATCAGCGTATTTCCCTTGAACCGCCTGATCAGGCTTCCGATCCCGGCATCCAGAGCCCCCACCGCATTGAGCACGGCAAGAAAACCGCCGGAAATAAAGATGGCTATCGCTACCTGCGAGGCATTGCTGAAGCCTTTCAGCGGAGCAAGAAAATAATCCCAGATACCCACCGGATCCGTTCCGGCATTTTCCACGATCTCACCGTTTTCATCAAAAGCAGCGTTATAGTAGATCACGCTGTTTCCCGCATCATCGGTAACAACGACGGATGTAGGGACAAAATAGGTTAAGATCGCTACCACGGCCAGAAAAGACATAACAATGATCAAGGCCGGCGGCATTTTAAACTTTTTCATCTCATTCTCCTTTTCTCAGACAATATATTTAACTGTGACGCCCGTACGGCGCCGGCAGAAAAAAACATTTTCCGGTTCAGAAAGCACAAAGCCATACGCCGTATGAAGACGGCGCTTTTGTCCTTCTGCCTCAGGCCCGAGGATGCGTCCGGTCATACACGTCTTTGATTCTGTTTTTCGTAACAGAAAGATAGATCTGTGTAGCCATGATATCCTCGTGACCCATCAGTTCCTGCAGAGATTTCAGATCCGCGCCGTTCTGTACCATGTGCACGGCGAAGGAAGTCCGCAGAATATGCGGCGTCAGCTTGTCCGCAAGTCCGCTTTGCTCACCGTACTGTTTCAGAACCTTCCACAAGCCCTGACGGGAGAAAGGATCTCCCAGATAGTTGACGAAAAGCGCGCCCTGGGGATCGTTGTCATCCCTGCCCTTCATCAGCACATTCCGGCTGTGCAGAATATAGTGATCCAGCGCCTTTCTGGCCATGGTGCCCATAGGAACGATCCTCGCCCGTCCGTGAGCGCCGCTGCAGGTAACAAAGCCCATACGCAGATTGACATCCTTCAGTTTCAGTTCAATAAGCTCCGTTACCCGGATGCCTGTGGCATAAAGGATCTCCAGTATTGCACGGTCACGGATGCCTTTCACCGAATCGTCCGGACAAAGCAGCAGCCTTTCCACCTCCTCTACAGTCAGATAGCTCAGCTCCTTTCGCTCTATCCTCGGTGACTTGATATCCTCCGCCGGATTTTGCCCGATCAGTCCTTTTTTCATCAGAAAGCGGTAATACGTCCTGATGGACGACAGTTTCCGGTTAACTGTGGATTTTGATTTTCCCTTTGTTTTGAGTTCGATCAGATAAGCGACCACATCCGTATTCGAGACCTTTGTCAGATCCTCAACGCCCCGCTCCGTCATAAACTGCTGGAACGCCCGTATATCCCGGCCATATGCGTCCCGGGTACCTCCGGAACTCTTTTTTTCCTGCTGCAAATATTCCATAAAATCCTGTATATCCATACTGTTTTTCCTCTTTGATTTCTCTGTCATATTTCTTTGCGAAAAGCATATGTTCATAAAAAAGGGAGGTTGTCTATGAATAAAAAATTCATCTTTGCTGCGTCGGTCATCCTGGTCGTCAGCTTTTCTGCGGGAATCTTTACCGAGATCATCGCCCCATCCGATCATCTGACCCTGGCCGCCGAATTGCCTTCTCTGACCGCCGGCATACGGGATTATCTTCGCCATGACAGCCTCACCGTTGCTGCAGCGCTTATCTTCTCTCTGTGTGTGTTCACCATGCCGGCCGTAGCGCTGATGGCTGCAGGAAAAACGTTTTCCTTAGGTTTCTCTGCCGCCTATCTTCTTTCCTCCTGCGGAGACCGGGGCTTCGCGATTCTTTTCGCCGCTCTGCTGCCCCGCGGTATATTTAAAATACCGGCTTATATCGTACTGGTCATTCTCTCGTACGAAACAGCCGGCTTTATCAGAAAGAACTATCGAAACCGGGCGGCGCTGAAAAAAGACGTGCTCCGGTATCTGCTGAAATTCCTCTTCTGTTTTCTGGTCATGGCTGCTTCAAGTATTCTTGAAGTTCTCCTGCTGCAAGGAGTTCTCTGATCATCAGGATGAGCACCTGCGATTTTCCGTCTTCGATCCTGCCTTCCATCACCATGCTGCACAGCTGATTTACCGGATACTCCTCGATATCGATGGCCTCATTCTCATCAAAACTGGTTTCTCCCGGAGTCAGATCCGTGCAGAGATACAGGTAAAGAACTTCCTCTGAATAGCCGACAGAAGGATACATCCGGGTCAAAAAACGAATCTTGCCGGCGCGATAGCCGGTCTCTTCCTGCAGCTCCCGCAATGCGGCAGCCTGCGGCTCTTCTCCGGCATCGATCTTACCCGCCGGCGCTTCCAGCATGACGCGCTGTGCCGCCTTCCTGTACTGTCTGACCATGATCATATGACCGTCCGGCTTCAGTGCCGCAATAACGGCTCCACCCGGATGCTCAACGATCTCCCTTTGCGATACTCCGCCGGAAACCGTAACGCTGTCTCTTCGCAGATTAATAATTTTTCCTTCATAAATCCGCTGGGAATCCAGGGTCTTCTCCTCAAAGGTCATTGCTGTTCCTTTCTGATCATAAATCCAATTCATAACTATATAGTTATCTATAATAATCCTATAGCTTCTTTTTTATTATAGTTTATCTTTGTCTAAAAGTCAAAGTCAACACGGCTGCAAAAGTGAACTATCCCGGTGCGTTCCCGGATCGGACTCTGCCGGCAAACGAGGACTTTCGCCCATTTACCGCTCCGGTACCGGGCACACCACACTAAAATAGAGAACCCGAAACGGGTTCTCTATGTATCTTCAATCGGCTTTTACCTGGGTTCTACGATAAGCTTGATGGCCGTTCTCTCTTCACCTTCGATCTCTATGTCCGTAAATGCCGGAACACAGACAAGATCTATACCGCTGGGCGCCACAAATCCTCTTGCTATAGCCGTCGCCTTTATCGCCTGATTCAGTGCACCTGCGCCAATAGCCTGTATTTCCGCACCTCCTTTCTCTCTCAGGACACCTGCTAAAGCACCTGCTACCGAATTCGGATTCGACTTAGCTGAAACCTTTAATATTTCCATCTGTATTTCCTCCCTAAAAATAATAATCCTTTTCTCTTATTATACGGATAGCTATGCACAAAAAGTTAGCCATTCGTTCAACAAAAAACTTTTTTTTTCAATTTTTTTGTAATCATACTTGCATTTTTCGACTAAATTATATATAATTGCATTGTGGTTATCCCCCTGATAACCTCATTAATCTCTAATCCCAATACCCCTTTTGAACAAAGTAGACTGCACCCCTGCGGTCTATTTTGTTTTTTACGGGTCTCACCTCCGGTTGTGTTTCTTCAATAATCATGCGGACTGCAGGGGATGCAAAGGCTGCAAAAGTGCAGGCCGCAAAACGGAAGACGCAGAAAGACCAAAACAGAAAGACAAATACGGAAAGGAATATCCTGCTGCCATGAAGACGATCATCGAAGACCGGCATATTGAACCTTATGCCTCAAGACTTTTCGATATGTATTTTGGACAAAAAAAAATTGCGGTATTTGACATCGAAACTACCGGCCTGTCTCCCGCATCCTGTACGGTTATCCTCTCAGGGATCCTGCAGATCCGCGGCGGAAGCGCACAGGTGATCCAGCTTTTTGCCGACCAGGAAGACGATGAGGCGGAAATCATCCGCAAAACATTGCAGATCCTTCAGTCGGCAGACGCCATACTCACCTACAACGGACGTCATTTCGATCTTCCCTTTATGGAAGCCCGGGCAAAAAAACACGGCATCACCGGCTTTTCTTTTCCCTGCAACCTGGATCTTTATCTGGTTGTCAGCGGTCATTCGCCTTTGCGTCAGATCCTTCCCAGCCTCCGGCAAAAAAGTCTGGAAGTTTTCATGGGGCTTTCGGACAGCCGCAGCGATGAGATCTCCGGCGGAGAAAGTGTCGAGCTCTATCACCGTTACAGACAGACCCGTTCTTTTGCGCTGGAAAAAAAGATCCTTCTCCATAATCACGATGATCTGCTCCAGCTTTACAATCTGCTGCCCATCATTGAAAAATGCGACTTTCATCGAGCCATGTTTCGGCTGGGCTTTCCTGCCGGTTCTTTTCAGATACGTAAAATCGCCTTTTCCGGCCGTGAACTGCGAGTCGCTGCCCTGCAGCCTCAGGACAGAGCCATCGATTATATTTCCTTTCCTACGGAAGAAGCGCCTTATTCCCTGCGTATGAGCAGTCTGGATCATTCGCTGGAATTAGCCATACCCTGCGAATCTGCATCAGGCGCGCTTTACATCGATCTGCTCTCTCTTCTCGGCTCAGCTGCTGCAGAAATGGAAAAATACCCGTCTGCTGTCGACGGGTATCTGATTCTTCTTGAAGGCGCCGAAATTCATCATATGGAGATCAACGCTTTCCTTCTGAAATTCTTCCACTATGTTTTAACTCCGGTCGTCTTTTCTGCCGGCGACCGCCGCTGATCAGGCAGATTCATTTGCGGCTCAATAGATCAGCTTTCCCTTCAAATTTGAAAACACCTCGCGGGGAACGTTTTTCACCGTCTGATTCGCACTGGAACGCGGTGCAATATACCCTATCGTTACATTGGCGATTCCTTTTCGCAGCTTCTGCACGCTGCCGCTTCTGGAAATGCTTTCAACATGATCGGTCTTCACAAATACCGTCGTCTTCCTGAATCCGCCGAAAGCCATGGAAATGCACCTTTCATCGCCGCAGACACGGGTATTTCTGTAATACAGCAACCGGCTCACTGCACAAAAAGCGACAAGGAGCAGTGCCGGGATCCACAGCTGCTCGCAGTACTTCTGCTCTGCCGCCAGCAGCGACGCCGCAAAGAGACAGAAGGTGAAGAAAAAACCAAAATGCAAAAAGAAATAGGGAAGCGAACCCTTCGCCGCTTTACTTCCGGCCGGGAGATCGTCCATCTGCGGCGCAATTTCTTTCAGCGACTGCAGCAGCCGGTCTTCGCCAAGAAGCGGGAAAAGGATCGGATCCTCACGATCTGCTTCGTCGCCGCCCTGACCGTAGCCCACAGCAAAAAGCTGCAGCGTTCCCGTTTTGAGCCGTTTCATTAAAAACGACTGCTGATAAGCGAATCCGCTGATCTTCTTTTTCTGTATGGTATAGCGCTTCTTCGTCAGCAGTCCATACTGAATCCGGACAGCTTCACCATTATCCCATACCTGAAATCCGTAGTACCGTATCAATGTGCCTGCCATACCGCAGAGCACAGCCAGAACAAAGAACGGTACCATAAGCGCCAGGATCAGCTTTCCTATTCCCAGCTGCCGGACAAGATCAGCCGTTATCGAATAGAGAAAAGCGTCGGAAAAATTAAACAAAGCGAATAACGTGGAAAAAGCGCCGATAAATTCCAGAAAAAACGTCCCTTTAGCCTTTATCGCGCCCAAAAGCAAAAGGTCTCTTATCTTTACACAATACCTGCGGCCTGCATGCTCTCCGCCGGATTCTTCGTGTCCTTCCGCCGCCAGATTCGCTCCGTCCAGACCGCCGCGCCCGGAAATCAGCAATTCTCTGACTGCCTCTGCATCCTTTTTGGAAAAGGTCATGCGAACTTTCGTTTTCTGTTCGGACACATTGCTGGCGTTGTCAATATTCAGTCTGTAGGCGCCGAAAACCTGATGCAGGAGATTCTGCGAAAAATCCACCGTGGTGATCGTCGACAGCGGTACCTCAAGAGTCTTTTTCGTCAGAAATCCGCTTTTGATTATCAGCTTCTCTTCGTCGACCGCATAGATAGTAAACAGATATTGCAGCACTTTGCTCACCGGCCCGATGAATACCAGCACCATAAGCACTGCGTTTTCCGTGATGACATTCATATCTCCGCTGATTATCCCCACCAGCAAGGCGACGATCAGCAGTCCGAAATCCTTTGCAAAATTCTCGAAAATAAAGAGTATATGCCCTCTCTTAGGTCCAAACGTCATCTATATCTCTCCCTTTTTCTGCAGCCGCTCATACAGTTTTGCCTTCAAGTTCTCACTGATGAAATCTGCCGTTTCCTTGTTCAGCCCTTCGATGGCAAAGCTGCCGCTGGCCAGGGACATTTCCAGCGAATATATGCCCAGTTTTCTGTTGACCGGTCCCTGCGACACCGTAATATTCTGAATGCGGATGATCGGTATGATCACCTTTTTCACAAAAAAAATGCCGTGCCGGATCACGACCCGATCCTCTTCCACGATATAGCCCCATTGCCGGTACTCCAGCTCAGGATAAAGCAAAAACCCCAGAAACAGATAAATATCCAGCAGCGTCATCGCCCCGATCAGGATGAGCTTCCAGGCCGAATGCCAGTCGGAAAAGCCCAGGAACAGGCCAAGCGGTACGGTGATCAGCAATAAGATCAAAAAGGCGATCAGCCTTCCGATCCTCCAGCTCTTTACGGCTCTCTTGTCAAGTTTACAGTATTCCAATTTCCCTTCTCCATTTCTCATAGCGTTCTTCTTTTTCCGGTCGGTCAAAAGGGCAGCCATACTGATAGCAATCGATGACATCTGCATCCTTGACGATCTCTTCAAGGATCGTTCCGGTTTCTGTCTTGCGGCTATGGTTCTTCACCGCTTCCGCTATGCTTTCCATTTCCTCTGCGGAAAACAGCCCGCTTTCTTCCAGAAAGTCTTTCACCGGTATATAGCCGGCCTCGGCATGACCTTTCTGTTTGCCGGTCAGAATTCGTCCAAAATCATGGACAGCCGCCGCGCAGGCTGCCAGCTCCGGATCACAGCCTCCCCTCTGCAGCGCCAGCATCCAGGCGCACCTGGCTGAGGATGCCATATGCAGCCGTTCCCATTCCAAAGATTCGTCACGCTCTTGCCGTTTTCCTTCTTGCTGATCGATGACCTTATTCAGTTGTACTTCTAATTTCCATAATCTGTTCATGGAATAGATTTTACTCTGTTTTCGTCTTCTGTGCAACAGAAAAAACGGGAATACCGCTTACGGCAGCGGCATCCCCGTTCCTGACATGGAATATGTCCGTCTCTATTTCTGTATCCTCTGCTTTCGTCTGTAACCGATAACGGTTGAAAGTGCCGTCACTGACAGCAGAAGCAGGATAAAAGGCGCCGCTTCTGTCTCATCACCGGTTTGCGGCGCGGTTTCTCCTTCCGGCTGCGGCATTCTGACCGGCTCCGGTTTTTCTTTTTCCGGTTTCTCCGGATTCTCCGGTTTTTCCGGTTCCTGTGGGATCTCCGGCTCTTGCGGGATCACCTGGTTCTCCGCGGTGATCTTTGTCGTGATTCCCCGTCTGATGGCAAACGGATAGACCGCTTCATCTGTAAGATAGCCTTCCGGCGCCTTAGCCTCCCGGTAAAAATACGTTCCCGGACGAAGATTCCCCACAAAAAGTTTTCCGTCGCTTCCGGTGACACCGGTAAAGATCATCTCCTGATCTTCATTTAAAATTTCAAACTCTGCTCCCGGCAAAGGTTTCCCTGTATCTCCATCGATCTTGAGCAGTTCCAGACTTCCATAAACCGTCCCTGGTTGGCCGCCTCCCGGCTTTTCCGGAAGCGCTTCGTTTTTTACGGTATCTACAGTAATGTGCAGAACATCTGAGGCAGTGCTGTTTCGGGCATACGTTTTCGCCATGACCGTCTCTGCTCCCACATAATCAGGCACAGTTTCTTCACCTTCCACCTGCACGGTAGTCTGCGTCTGCGGCGTGCCATCCACTTCTGCAGAAAATACTGCCGAAAGCAGGCCTTCTTCTGTATATTCCAGTTCAAACACGGTGCCGTCATATGCGGTCAGTTCCGCTTTTTCTCCCGGATGCAGCTGTACGCTCCCGCTTTCCTGCAATGCTGAAGAAGGCAGGGTAAAGATGACCGTCTGATCGTGCTTCTTCCATAATCCATGCAGCTGATTTTCTGTCTTTGGTGTGGAAATCGCAAAGGAAATCGTGTCGGTAGAGGCCTCTTGCGTATCGACGAGAACCACACTGTTGAAACAGGTCTTTATCACCTTCGGCGTATAGCTGACGATGATATCTCCATTTTCTTCTTTTTTTGCCAGGTTCTCTTCCTTGCCTAAATCCAGCTCCGGTTTAACTAAACCGCTGAATACCGCCTCATAGGCGTCGCCCTCTGCCCGTACTGCGAGCACCGCACCGTTTTCCATCTGGATCACACTTTTCTCTCCGTCTGCGATCTCAATGCGATAGACTTTTCTGCCATCCAGAACAGAAACGTTTTTTCCTCCGCCCTCTACCGTGATATCTCTATCCGGATAACGACAGAGCCAGTCTATTTCCACCACGGCAGAGCCATCGCCTTCCGCCGTTACGGTACCGGAAATTCCTTCCCCCTTGTAATGGAATCGCAGTTCATCGGAAGACAATACATCCGCAGCGGTAAAATAGTACCGGTTCGGATTCAGCATGTAACCCGGCGCCGCCGAGATTTCCTGCAGATAATACCTGCCCATAGGCAGTTTGATCTGTGCCGATGCCCTGGAATCCGTAACCGTCATCGTTCCCACCAGCGCACCGGCCGGCGCGCCTTCATTTGCCTCTGCGGTATAAATGCCGAAAACCGCTCCGGATCCGGAAACATATTCACTGCTGCCTGCTGATGCCTGAAACAGCTTAGACAAATCGATTTTTACCTCGACGGCTTCGTTGGTAAAGGTCTCACTATGCCAGACAACAGGGGTAGACTGATCCTGGTACAGCAATTCAAAGGCTTTCCACTCGCCTCTGTTCACCTGACCGCTGACAGAGGCAGTCTCCCGGACATAGTATTTTCCCAGCGGCAGATTTTCCATTACCGCATTTCCCTGTTCATCGGTTGTTACCGTCCTGACGGGGCTGCCGATGGGATAAATCAGCGTGTCGTCTACCGCGGTGAAGATCAGCCGGCCGGTACCCTCCTGCAATGTCGGAACAGCCCTCGTCGAATCCGGATAAACGACAGTAAAGCCGGATGCTTCATCGCCATTGCTGACAATATCCACCGTATAATAAACCTGTTCGTTTTCCGGCGACCGTTCGTGCCGGCAGGCCTTTACATAATTTTGACCGTCGATGGTGCAGACAAAGGTATCCTTGTCCGGCTTCAATGTGCTGCTCCAGTCTATGTCACTTCCTTTATAGGTCAGTTTCGGATACGTGCCGTCAAAGGAAAACAGCTGCTTCTGTGTCACGGTAAGACGTGTATGGATCAGACCCGCCGCCAGTTTCATTTCCGTTTTTATTCCGTCATTTGTCAGGAAGTACAGAGGGAAATCGTCCTGTGCAGAAGCCGTAAACACATGGGAGCCTTCCTTTTTCGTATAGGTATAGGCGCCTTCGCTCTGGATCTGCGGTTCCTCCAAAATACCGGAAATTACGGTCTGCGCCCGGTTTTGCTGCGGATTTGCTTCTGCATGGATCACCATTCCGTCAAAAGAAAAAGTGAATCCCTGATCGGACTGAAAATGCTGCACCAATTCAAAATCGTATTCCTGTACAGCGTGCTGTTCGTCCGTCAATTCAGCGCGATTATCTGTATGCTGAATGATTCTGCTGTCGTCTTGCAAAATGACGTCGATCAGCGGCAGACTTTCCCCGCCATAGGTGATCACCGGTTCCTCCGCCAGCAGCGGCGCATCCTCCTGTGTGCCGTCGAGCCGCTCTGCCTCCCGTTTAACATGAATGTCCGTATAATTCATGCCGCCGGGGCTATAGCGCATTTCACATTCCAGCAGATACGTCCGTCTGACGCCATTTTCCTCCCGGGAAAACGTCGTCTGCAGGAACGCCTTATTTTGCTGGGAGACCTCATAAACCGTCACGGTTTTATTCTTGTCGGAAACCGCTTTTTCACTGGTCTGCGTAATTTTTCCACCGGAAGGAAGCGATGCCTCACGGATCTCTTCCGCCTCTTCCTTTTCACTGTGATCCCTTCTTTTTAGCTGCAGTTCAACAGGCCTTCCGTCTTTGAAAAAAGCTCTGACCGGCTTCACTCCATCGATCTGCTCGATATCCTCCGCGGCGTAGACTTCAAACTCCGCCCCGGCCAGTTCTCTCTGTTCCCATACGGCCTGAAAAATCGTATATGCGCCATTTTGCACGCTCTGCCAGCCGGCAAAAAATTCTCCCCTTTTTTCAATGGACAGACTGCCCTTGACCGGCTTGTTCTCCATATCGACCGTCACATAATACGTCGTATACTCTTCACCGTCTTTATGGGCGTCCTGCTCCTTCACACTGAACGTATACGCATTGAATTCTCTGACATCGTCATAATCACCCACGAAATAACCTTCCGGAACGATCAGTTCCTCTAACTGATAAGTGCCGTATTCCAACGGATAAGGAAGGGCAATTTCCCCGTTTTCATTGCAGGAAAAGATATAATCGCTTCCATCTCTCGGATCTGCTCCGTTTGGCAGATAACGGCCATAGTTTTTATCCTTTTCCGGATCAGCCGAATCCGGGTTGCCCAGATATTTCAACCGAAATACGGCGCCTTCAAGCCGTACGGTTTTTCCCGTCTCACTGTTTACCTTAACGATCTTGATCTTGTTTCGCTTAGGAATATTCTGTGCAGTCACGGATATTTTCTGCTCCGCATCGGTTATCCGTATCACAAAAGATTCCAGCACGTAGCCGGGACTATCCGCGGCGATCTCACAGACTTCATAGGTGCCATAAGGCAGATCCGTAAGGTTGATCCGCCCGTGGCTGCTGACAGTCAGCGGATTGTTTTCGTCTGCGCAGACGCCCTCTTCTGTTCTGACCACCCGGTAATTTTTCGCATAACTGTCGTAGCCTTTTTCATTTTCGCCCAGCGGTACGACTCTGACATATGGGCATTCCTCATAACCATCGCTGACCAGCCGCACCGTCCACAGGGATTTGGTCGAATACTTTCCCTCGGATACAGTCTCCGAGCCTTCTCCCGTATCACTGGCCGAGCCTTCTGTCCCGGTCACACCCTCGCTGTTCTCCGTGAAAGGATCCAGATCTGTCTTTGTTTTGATGATCTGCAGGCTTCCCCGAAAATTATCATTAATAAACCGATCCTCTTTCAGCTGCAGGGTCTCCTGCCCGATCTCGGTATAGGTCTGTCCGTCCGCCTCAATTCGATA
>CALXJA010000024.1 GCA_944388465.1 uncultured Emergencia sp. | reverse complement strand
TTACGTTTAACAAGAAAAACGAGGAATTTCAGCAGCTTCTCGATCGGGAATACGAAAAAATCAAAAATGGTGAAGAGCCGGAGCGCGATAGGGAAGCAGATGCAAAAAGCGATCCGGCAGAAGAGGGCGCAGCGTCATCGCCGTTTCTGTTCCGCAGAGCAGAGAGCGAACCTGCTGCGGCCTTTACTGAAAAACCGGAGGATGCGGAACCGCCGGCAGAGTCTGCTGCAGCGGAAAACGATCCACCGGCGGAAGCGCAAGGTGCTTCGGAACATGCTGCTGCGGAAGAGTCCTTATCTGTAGATGCCCACTATGTAGATGTGGTTTTGGCTTCTGCACCGGATGGGATCATCGTTGAGAAGACGACTTTACAAGAGGAAGAGACCGTACCGCCGGAGCGTAAATATCCCCCCAGCGGCGCGGAAAGAGAGGAAGCCGGCGAGGAAAACGCAAAGAACCGGACAAGGCTTACTTTTGATGATGTCTTTGGTGATGATGATTCTGATGAAGCGCCGCCAAAGAAGCACAAAGCGCTGAAGGTGATCGCCATCATTCTCTGTATACTGATCGCACTGGAACTGGTGATTATCGGCATACAGTATTTCGCCCCGGATTCAGCGGCAGGAAAGCTGATCAATGATACATACGGGCGGATCCTGGAACTGTTTACGGGCGAAGAGGAGGAAGCCGCTCCTGCGGCAGTTCCTGCAGACGAGCCGTCACAGCTGCAGAGTCTGCTTGATTCACAGGCAGATAAAAATAAGAATATCGCTACCATAGGTGAAGATACACAGTTGCTCTTTGAAGACGGAAAAGATTACGGATTCGAGGATTTCGGCAATTCCTACACCTTTGTCAATGAGTCCTGGTATACGGATGACGACGGGGAGCCGGTGACCTATGGCGAAGAGATCATCGGTACACTGATCGCCTATTATTCCGCCTGGGTCGATAAGATGAATGAAAACAGCGACGAAATTCTCGCCTACATTGACGAAACATCGCCTTTTTATACGGAAATAGCGGAACTGGCTCCGGAGGAAGGCGTGAAATACGGCATCAACCGGCTGTCTGTGGGGGAGATGCGCTCCGGCAGCGCCGGATTCTATGTACTGACTGCCGTGACGCTGACCGACAGCGACAGCAACGAAGAGAAGACAGAAACGCAGGCTGTTTATCTGGAGCCTGAAGATAAAACAATAAAGATCGTAACGATCGAAAAAATTTAGGAGGATAATGATTTGAAACAGAAAAGTTCGAAAGGACAGCGCAGACTCAGTGTGGTCATCATGTTCATTGTGATCATACTCGCTCTGTTCCTGCTCTTGATCAACTTTATCACCGACTGGCTTTGGTTCAAAGAAATGGGCTATGTCAGTGTGTTCCTCAAACAGCTGGTTACCGAGCTGGAAGTGGGCATACCGGTATTCATCATTTTGACCCTGCTGGTCAATTTCTACCTGAGAAGGCTGAAAAAAGGCTATTTTGCCAAGATAGACTCTCATGAGGCGACCGACATGAAGAAGCTGAACCGCTACACGTCGATCATTTCCGTGGTTTTCGGTCTGGTAGCGGCCTTCTATGCGGTCACTACGCTCTGGTTCGAGATCCTGCAGTTCATACACGCTTCGGATTTCGATCTGAAGGATCCGCTGTTTGGTCTGGATATCTCCTTTTATATTTTCAGGCTGGATTTCCTGAAGCAGCTCAATGAAATGCTGATCGGCGTGGTTCTGCTGATCGTGGTGGTCACGGTAATTTACTACCTCATTCTGCTGACGATGCACAGCCCGGACATCTTTGAAGAAGAACCGGAGCCGTCCTATAATGATGAAGAACGTTACAGCGGCGGCAATCCGATTGAGGGAATGGGAGACGATAATCCGGTTGGCAAGGTCTTTGAAGCTTTCGGACGCAAAGCGCAGCGCGCGCCGAAGCCGGCCAGACATCTGGACGATAATAATTTCAGACAGCTGATGCACATCGCTTCCGGGCAGCTTTCCTTCCTGGGCGTTGTCTTCTTCGTGATGATCGCCATCAACTTTTTCCTCAAGCAGTTTGACCTGCTGCATACCCATACAGGAGCCGTTTACGGCGCCGGATTTACCGATGTTAACGTAACCCTGTGGGTTTACCGGATCCTGATCGTGCTGGCACTGTTTGGCGCGGTTACGGTGGTGCATCATATCCACAAGAAGCAGTTCAAGAAGATCTTTACGATTCCGGTCATCATGATCGCCGTGGGCGTTGTCGGCATCGGCGCAGGCTATCTGGTACAGAACTTTATCGTTTCTCCGGATGAGATCAACAAAGAACAGGAGTACCTGGAGAGAAACATCGAGTATACCCAGTATGCTTATCAGCTGGAGGACGTATCGGTCAAATCCTTTGCGGCAGACAACAATCTGACCAGCGAGGACATAGCCGCTAATTCCGAGACCATCGAAAACATCCGGATCAACGACTATGAACCGGTGCAGACCTTCTATAACCAGACACAGAGCATACGGCAGTACTATAAATTCAACGACGTGGATGTCGACCGTTATATGATCAACGGAGAATACACCCAGACGTATCTTTCCACCAGAGAAATCGACGAGGAAAAGATCAACGATACCTGGCTCAACCGGCACCTGAAATATACGCACGGATACGGCGTGACCCTTTCCCGTGTAGACAAGGTGACGGCCAGCGGACAGCCGGACGTGCTGATCAAGAATATTCCGCCGGAATCCAGCGTCGAGGAGATCCAGATCGACAGACCGGAGATCTACTTCGGCGAGCTGTCCAACGACTATGTCCTGGTCAATACCAGCGAAGATGAATTCGACTATCCGGATGGCGATTCCAACAAGTACACCCAGTACGAAGGCACAGCCGGTATCCGGATGAACCTGATGAACCGGATCCTCTTTTCCATCAGAGAACGGAGCATGAAGATTCTGGTTTCCTCTAATATCGACAGTGATTCCAAGATCATCATCAACCGTAACGTAATGGAAAGAGTCCGCAAGATCATGCCGTATCTCAGCTATGAGGATGATCCGTATACCGTGGTAGCGGATGGCAAGATCTACTGGATGGTCGACGCCTATACGACCAGTTCCTATTATCCGTACTCCGAACCGTATGCCGGAACTGTAGGCAGCACAAACTATGTGCGCAATTCGGTCAAGGTCGTGGTCGATGCCTATAACGGAGACGTGGATTTCTACATTGTTGACGATGAGGATCCGATCGCGCAGACCTATCAGAAGATTTATCCGAAGCTGTTCAAGCCGATGAGCGAGATGCCGGAAAGTCTGCAGTCGCATATCCGTTATCCGGATACGCTCTTTGCGATACAGGCAGGCGTCTACAGCCGGTACCATATGGAAGACGTCAATGTCTTCTATCAGAACGAGGACGTGTGGGATATCGCCAACGAGATCTACGGCAAAGAACAGCAGCCGATGAGCCCGAATTACTACATCGTCAAGCTGCCGGGAGAGGAAAAGGCGGAGTTTATCATTTCCATACCATATACGCCAAAATCAAAGCAAAATATGACGGCGCTGATGGTGGCGCGAAATGACGGAGAGCATTACGGCGAGCTGATTCTCTACAGCTTCCCGAAGAGTAAGACCGTCTATGGACCGATGCAGATCGAGGCGCAGATCAATCAGAATACGGAAATTTCCAGTGACTTTACCCTGTGGAGCTCCAGAGGTTCATCCTATAGAAGAGGAAATCTGTTCGTCATTCCGATCGAATCGTCGCTGCTGTATGTAGAACCGGTTTATCTGGAAGCTTCAGAGTCGGCTATTCCTGAAGTAAAGCGAGTCATCGTCGCTTATGGGGATCAGATCGCTTATGAACCTACCCTGGAAGAAGCCTTAGAATCGCTGTTCGGTGAAGATTCGTCGCAGGGATCGGAGTCCTCTGAACCGCAGACCCAGGAACCTGCAGATGATGAGAAGAGCACGGCAGACTGGATCCAGGAAGCCGCTGAGGCTTACGACAGTGCACAGGAAGCCCTGCAGGAAGGCGACTGGGCGAAGTACGGCGAGTACATGGACGTTTTGGAGAACGCGCTGAATCAGCTTTCCTGATGGCAGGCGTCTGATGAGACAAGTGAAAAAATATGCAGTTGACTTTTGGGACATTCGAAAGCGGATGTCCCAAAAGCAATTATTATAAAATTTAAGTATATAAATTTGAATATATAATATAAACGGAGGAGGTTATATATGCTCGGCTATGATTTAGATAAGATGCTGTTCACTATTCCGGCAGATAAACATTCTGCGGAAGAGATCACGGAGATCTTGCGAAAGCATCCCGAGGTGCAGTTTGTCTCTCTGGTGGGCATCGATATCGGCGGCCACGATACAGATGAAAAAATTCCGGTAGAACTGTTTTTGGAGGATATTGAGAAGGTTCTGGGAAACGGCGTACAGACTGACGGTTCCAGCGTAGCGCTGCCTAAGATCGCGGAGCTGAACAATGCCAAGGTGGATATCATTCCCGACCTCAGCGTGAACTGGTATGTGGATTACAATTTCAACAATCCGGGCTTTAAGACAGGACTTCCTCTGGGTACGCTGCGTATTCCATCCTTCCTCGTTCACAATGACAGCTTCCGCTGCGGTTCGCGGGTCATGCTCAGCGACGCGCTGCAGTATTTTAAAAAGGAACTGATTCGGGAACTGAAGGCGCATCCGTATGTGTTTGCGTATATAGACGGTATTGAGACCGCTGATGAAATCGAAGATCTGATCATTACCAGTGCGACGGAGCTGGAGTTCTGGGTAAAGACGCCTGACGACAAAGGCGACCGCGAGCAGCTCTTTACGGCGCAGGTGCTGAAGGAACAGTACTGGAAACGTACATACGGCGAAGTCCGCACCGCCCTGGAGGAAACCCTGATGCTGCTGGACAAGTACGGTTTCCAGGTAGAGATGGGACACAAAGAGGTCGGCGGCGTAAAAGCGCGTATGGGAAATACCGGTCACTACGACCATGTCATGGAGCAGCTGGAAATCGACTGGAAATATGCCGACGCCCTGCAGGCTGCGGATAATGAGAACCAGGTAAAGTACGTCGTCAGGGATATCTTTACCCGCCACGGTCTTGATGTGACGTTTATGGCAAAGCCGTTTGAAGGCGTAGCCGGAAGCGGCGAGCATACCCACCTTGGACTGGCGGCCAGACTGAAAAACGGCAAGGTGGCCAGCCTGTTTGCTCCGGCGGATTTCACCCAGGACTTTATGAGCCCTCTGGGCTATGGCGGCCTGATGGGTATTCTGAAAAATTACGAAGTGATCAACCCGTTTGTCAGCTCGACCAATGACGCGTTTAACCGGCTGAAACCGGGCTATGAAGCACCGGTCTGCATTGTTACCTCCCTGGGGCGTTCCATTAATGAACCTTCCCGGAACCGAACCGTGCTGATCGGCCTGATCCGGGATCCGAAAAATCCGATGTCGACCCGTTTCGAGCTTCGTGCGCCGAACCCGAAGAGCAATACGTATCTGGTTATTGCCGCTTCTTATATGGCTATCCTCGACGGGATCCGCGCTGTGCTCCGGGCGGAAAAAACGCCGCAGCAGCTGGAAGGCTCTCTGTCTAAAAAGTACGGCGAAGAGGATTTCTATCTGGAGAAGAACAGAGAGTACCGAAGTGAAGAGGATGTGTTCGACGATTACACCGAAGAAGAAAGAGACCGGCTTTTCGGCAGAGCACCGGCCACAGTATGGCAGAATCTGACGGCCTTTGAACGTTATCCGGAGAAAACCAAAATCTTTAAAGAAGGCGATGTCATGCCGGAGATCGTATTGGAGTCCTATCGGGAGCAGGCTCTTTCGCAGTGGAAGACAGAGCTACACGACCGGATCATCCCGCAGACCATGGACTTTATCCGGGACTGCCGGAAGCTTCATACCGAAGAGGACTTTTCGGACTATGATATCAAGAACTGGCTGGAGATCGACAAGATCCGTCACGAGATCGCGAAGAACACCATTACAGAAAAATGCCTGCTGACCCGAGCCAAGGAAGCGCTGGACAACCGGGAATACGATCTGGCCTCGGATCTGCAGCTGGAAATACAGAAAAGCGTCAACCTGCTGACCGAACGATATGCACAGTACAAGAAGAATTTATTATAAAGAGGAGTGGTGATCATGTTAGATATTAAACGAATCCGAGAAGACTTCGAGGGCGTAAAGAAAGCCGTTGAATTCAGGGGCAAAGGCGATTTCGGTCTGGAGAACGTAAAGAAGTACGATGAAGAGCGCAGGAGCCTGCTGGCGGAGGTAGAGGCCATGAAAAACCGCCAGAATACCGTATCCCGCGAGATTCCTAAACTGAAAAAGGAAGGCAAAGACACGACCGGGATCATGGCCGAGATGAAAAAACTTTCCGGCGAGATCAAGGAAATGGACGGAAGACTTTCGCAGATTGAAGAAAATCTGCGGATCGCGCTGCTTAACGTACCGAATACGCCGTATAAAGATGTGCAGTATGGCGAAGACGACAGCGCCAACGTGGAGCTGCGCCGGTTTGAAGAGCCGACGGCCTTTGATTTTGAGCCGAAGGCGCACTGGGATATCGGCGAAGATCTGGGTATTCTGGACTTTGAACGGGCAGCCAAGATCTCCGGCGCCAGATTCACCGTATACAAGGGACTGGGCGCCCGTCTTGAGCGTTCGGTGATCCAGTTCATGCTGGATCTGCACACCATCGATCAGGATTATGTGGAGATTCTGCCGCCGTTCATGGTAAACCGGGCGGCAATGACCGGAACCGGACAGCTTCCGAAGTTTGAGGAGGATATGTTCTATATTCCACAGAAAGACTTTTTCCTGATTCCGACGGCAGAGGTGCCGGTCACCAATCTCCGTGCCGGCGAGATCATGGACGAAGAAGAGCTGCCGGTCTACTATACCGCCTACACGCCGTGCTTCCGTGCAGAAGCGGGTTCTGCGGGAAGAGATACCCGGGGGCTTATCCGCCAGCACCAGTTCAACAAGGTGGAACTGGTCAAATTCGTTAAGCCGGAGACTTCCTATGACGAGCTGGAAGCCCTGACCGCCGATGCAGAAGAAGTGTTGAAGCAGCTGAATATTCCTTACAGAGTCGTAAGACTCAGCTCGGGAGATCTGGGATTCTCATCGGCAATGACCTATGATATCGAGGTGTGGATGCCAAGCTACGGCAGATACGTGGAAATTTCATCCTGCAGCAACTTTGAGGATTTCCAGGCCAGAAGAGCAAATATCCGCTTCAGAAGAGGAAAGGGAAAGCCGGAGTTTGTGCATACGCTCAACGGATCCGGACTTGCCGTAGGCAGAACCGTAGCTGCAATCCTGGAAAATTACCAGCAGGCTGATGGCAGCGTGATCATTCCGGAGGTGCTGCGGAAATATATGGGAACCGATAAAATCGAAAAGTAACGAACTGTATCGATAATATTTAATGAAAGAAGATAACGAAGATGTTTACATTACCAAAATACAGAGAGCCGGATTTTTCTCAGAGCTGTTTTACCGAAGCGCCGGATGTACGGATGGCGCCTTCACCGGTAGATAAAGCTGCACCGAAGGGTTTTCACGCGACTTCCATTTATCCGGAGTATTTTAAGGTCAACGGCGAATGGCTGCTGGCAGAAGACAGCCGCATGGACTGCGTGCCGGTGTATGAAGACGGAAAGATCTACGTCAGGGAATTCCGGAATATTCATAAAGGCGATCAGATCATCCTTGGCAGAACAGAAAACGGCGAGGAAGGAATTTATGTCCATGCCGACTGTTTTGAAAGAGAGGAAGAAAGCAAAGCCGCGACATTTGCTTTCCGGCAGAGCCGCAGCCGTGAAACCGGGTTCAGCTATGATTACAAGCAGCTTTATGAGCTGCTGAAATACGAGAAGGAAAACGGCGGTTACATCGTATGGGTGATGGGACCGGCCTGTTCCTTTGATGCAGAGGCCAGAGAGTGCTTCGCCAAACTGGTGGAAAACGGTTATGTCAGTGCGCTCTTAGCCGGAAATGCGCTGGCCACGCACGATTTGGAGGGCGGTTACCTGGGCACGGCCTTGGGTATGGATATCCGCACACAGGAGCCGTACGAAAACGGCCATTATAACCATCTGGATACCATCAACTGCATTAACACCCACGGCTCCATCCCGAAATTTATTGAGGAGGAACAGATCGAGGATGGCATAATCTGCTCCTGTGTCAAGAATCATGTGCCGTTTGTCCTCAACGGTTCTATCCGCGATGACGGACCGCTGCCGGAGGTCTATGAGCATACCTACGAGGGGCAGGATACGATCCGCTCCCATGTGCGAAAAGCAACTACGGTGATCGGTATGGCTACCGTGCTGCATACCATCGCTACCGGAAATATGACGCCGACCTACAGAGTGCTGGCAGACGGAACCATCCGCCCGGTATACTTCTACATGGTCGACACATCGGAATTTGCAGCGAATAAGCTGGGAGACCGCGGAAGTCTTTCCGCCAAAGGCATCGTGACCAATGTACAGGATTTTATGACCAATCTGTGCAAGGGTCTGGGGCTGTAAGCCGCGGCAGGTGATATACGGCAGATAAGCCGGCAGCCGCTTGAGCCGATTGATCCGTTTTAGTCGTTTTAGCTGTTTTAGCCGCTTTGTCTGCGGTGTGCCGGCGCGTGCAGGCGTATAAGCTGCGGCATGACGTGACCGCGATCAGAAACGTATATGCGTCCGGGCAGAAAAGAGCCACAGTTCTCGTTTCTGCCCGTTTTTATAAAGAACAAGAGCATCGATTTGCAGAAAGGGTACCTTTTCATGAAACAACCAGCAGTAAAAGTGTTCAACAGAATATTCAACAGGCTGACGATCACCGTGGCTCTGATTCTGATTCAGATGTTCTGGTTCGCCGTGCTGCTTCTGCGTCTGGCCGATTATGCCAGCTGGATCTCTATGATTTTCACCATAGGTGCGGCGCTGATGGCGCTGTTTATCATATGGCGCGATGACAATCCGGCATATAAGATCGGCTGGATCCTGCTGATCTGCCTGCTGCCGATCCTTGGCGCCGCTATGTACGCCTTTTTCGGCAATAAGCGTCCGGCCAAGTCGCTGAAAAATAAAATCGAACCACAGGAAACTGCGCATTGTGAGGATCTGCGCCAGGAGGACGAACTGGGTGAAATTACCAGCACCAGACTTTTGGACACCATCCGCTATATTGCGGAAAAAGGCCCTTATCCGGCGTGGAGCGATACCAAGAGCCGGTATTATGCGCTGGGAGATGATGCGTTTCCGGACATGCTTGCGGATCTGAAAAAAGCGAAGCGGTTTATTTTTATGGAATATTTTATTCTTGCCGATGGCCGGATGTGGCAGGAGATCTTTGAAATTTTGAAAGAGAAGGCGGAGATCGGTGTAGACGTGCGGATCATCTATGATGATGTGGGCAGCATCAACCGCACGCCGAAACGGTTCCTTTCGGTTTTAGAGGAAAACGGAATCAAGGTCATCCCCTTCAATCCCCTGACGCCTATCGCTTCTCTGATCTATAACAACCGTGATCATCGGAAAATTCTGGTGATCGACGGCTATATCGCTTATTCCGGCGGCTACAATATCGCCGATGAGTACATTAACCAGTATCTTCGGTTCGGGCACTGGAAGGATACCGGCATACGTCTGGAGGGACACGGCGTCTGGAATTTTACGGTGATGTTTCTCAATATGTGGAACGCCTTCGTAAAGACGGATGCGGACTATAGCCGTTTTCGCCCGCATGTCTGCCATCCGCCTGAATTCGGCAGTGATGGAATTGTACAGCCTTATGCGGATTCGCCGCTGGATGACGAGAATTTAGGGGAAAACGTTTATCTGGAGATCCTCAGCCAGGCGGAGGATTACGTGTACATTTTCACTCCG
Source organism: uncultured Emergencia sp. (assembly GCA_944388465.1). GTDB lineage: Bacteria > Bacillota > Clostridia > Peptostreptococcales > Anaerovoracaceae > Senimuribacter. Next base: position 14,944 of record CALXJA010000024.1, on the reverse strand, counting down.
TATTTGATCATCGATAACGAGATGAAAACTTCTCTGGTACTGGCTGCCAAGCGGGGTGTGGATGTGCGGATCGTGACGCCGGGCATTCCGGATAAAAAGATGGTTTACCGTCTGACCCGCTCTTACTATGAACCGCTGATCACAGCGGGAGTGAAGATCTACGAATATACGCCGGGATTCATCCATGCCAAGAGCTATATCAGTGACGATAAGATCGGTGTGGTGGGCACCATCAATATGGACTATCGCAGTCTTTTCCTGCACTTTGAGTGCGGCACGCTGATGATCGGCTGCGAGGCGCTGCACGATCTGAAGGTAGACTGTCTGCGTACGATCGAGCAGTCACGGGAGATCCTCCATGAGGACTGCCGCAGAGGCTTTTTCGGCCTGCTGTTTGACAGTGTTCTGCGTGTCGTCAGCCCACTGCTGTAAACAAGGAAAACTATGAATAAAATCGATAAATTTTATGAGGTAAAGAACCTTTTCCAGTGCCCGCTCTGCGGAAAGAAAATGCGTTTTCATGCCGGCGGACTTGTCTGCAAAAAAGAGCACCGTTTCGACATTTCTGCGCGGGGATACGTTAATTTTCTTCGGCGAGACAGAGCGCTGAAGGGTTACGATGTCTCTTTTTTTCAGAGCCGGAGCCGTTTCTTTGCGGCAGGCTTTTACGATCATATCGCCGAGGCGGTAAGCAGGCAGGCGGCAGAAGCGGCTCCCGGAGGCGTGGTGCTTGACGCAGGCTGCGGCGAGGGTTTTTATGCTCTGCGGCTCTTTCAGAAATTGCAGGATACCGGAGCGCAGCTGCTGGCTTTTGATATCGCCAAAGACGCGATAAAGCAGGCGGCAGGCCATGGGGAACCGGTCAAGTGGATGGTAGCGGATTTGACGGATATTCCGCTGAAAGACGGCGTCGTTGATTGTCTGCTCAATATCTATACGCCGGCCAATTACGATCAGTTCCGGCGCGTTCTGCGGAAAGACGGCATTCTGATCAAGGTGGTGCCGGGGAAAAACCACATGATCCAGCTGCGGGAGGCAGCCGGGGAGGCTATTCGCAGCGGAGAATATTCCAATGCAGAGGTTCTGGACTATTTTTGCCGGAATTTCACGCTGCTTTCCCAGACGTCTCTTTCAAGAACGATGCCGGTGGATCCGGAACAGTTGTCCGATCTGCTGCACATGACGCCCGTCCTCTTTGATGTAGATCTGGAAAAGACGGATTTCAGCGGTATACGGGAAATTACCGTGGAAGGCGAACTGCTTGTCGGGCGGGCATAAAACAGGTCTGAACGCGGCGGCAGAACGAAATCCGGCGAAAGACAGAGAAATTTTCAGGAGAAGAAACATGAACAAAGACGGTGTACTTCATTTTTTACTTCGGCACAGAGAGGCAGACCCGGTATCGTTTCATATGCCAGGGCATAAGGCGGGAGATCTTTACCGGGAAAACGGCTTTGGCGATTTTCTTGACCATATTATGGAGTGTGACATTACAGAAATTCCCGGCGCGGATAACCTGTTTCAGACGGAAGGAATTATCCGAGTGACCATGGAGCGGTACCGCAGACTTTATGATGCAGAGGAAAGCTATCTGCTGATCAATGGAAGCAGCGCCGGGCTCATCGCGGCGATTATGACCTGCGTACGACCCGGCGGAAAACTGATCATGGCCAGAAATTGCCACAAGTCTGTTTTTAACGGGCTGCAGCTGGCCGGTGCGGAACCGGTCTATGCATATCCGGAGGTGATCGGTGAATACGGTATATCCGGAGAGATCTCCCCGGAGGAGATTCGCCGCTGCCTGGAGGAAAATCCGGATGCAGAGGCTGTGATCCTCCCCAGCCCCAATTATTACGGAATCTGCAGCGATATCCGGTCGATCGCCGAAGAGGTTCACCGCATGGGGAAAATTCTCATTGTCGACCAGGCGCACGGCGCTCACCTGAAATTTTTTGACCGTTATACGGAAGGCGCGCCAAAAGCAGCGGAAGATCTTGGCGCGGACATTGTCATCAACAGTATTCACAAGACTCTGGCCTCGTTTACACAGAGCGCTGTCGTCAATCTCTGCAGCCGGCGAGTGGACAGATACGTTTTTGAAGATAAGCTGCAGATGATCGAAAGCACCAGCCCGTCGTATCTGCTGATGGCTTCGCTGGATATCAACGCATTGCTGCTTGAAGAAAAAGGCAGGGAACTGATCCGAAACTGGGAGCAGGAGCTGAACTGGTTTTATGAGGAGGCTGCCGGACTGCCGGGGCTTCGGATCATGGAACATCCGCTTTTAGATCATACGAAGATCAACCTGGATATGAGCGCATGCGGACTTTCCGGCGCGGAGCTGGAAAAACGCCTGCTGGAAAAGGAAATCTTCTCCGAGCTGAACACGGGAAATATTCTCATGTGTATGACGGGGATCGGCAACACGCGCCGGGACTTCGCCCGCCTGCTGCAGGCTCTGGCGGAGATCGGAACGGCAGAACCCTGCAGGCATGAGGAAAAGCCGATCTTCACCTGCCCGCCGGCAGGCAGACTGCGTCAGGAAAAAATACCGGCAGCAAAACAGCGCGTTTTGCTGGAGGAGGCAGAGGGAAGAATCTGCGCTTCCTCTCTGATCCCTTATCCGCCGGGCATTCCTCTGGCCTGTCCCGGAGAAGTGCTGGACAGAGAAACTCTCGAATATGCAGTGCTGCTGAGAAAGCGGGGAGAAAAGGTCATCGGCATCGACGATCAGGGCAGAATTATTGTAGGAGCATGACGAGCCAAGGAGGTTCGTTTGGCTTTTCGCATCGATAAAAGAAAATAGTGAGAAGCCTTGCAGTTGCTGTATTTTACCAAAGGGTGAGCCGGTTACGGTTCACCCTTTTTCTTCGCAGGAAAGTGAAAAAAATGACGAATTAGTTAATGATTTTTGCCAGGTGCTGTAGTATAATACACTATGTATGATTACAAGACAACTTTTATAGAAAGGAAGGTTTCAAATATGAGTTCAAATGCAAAGCATTTACACAGCATTGATGCCGGACACTACAAGAATACCGCCGGCTGTGAAACCGAAATAATGCCGATTCCTGACGTTGTCAAAATCTCAATGTCACAGCATATTGGTGCACCTTGCAAACCCCTGGTGGCCAAAGGGGATTCTGTCAAGGTAGGACAGCTGATCGGAGACACGGATGCTTTTGTAAGTGCGCCTATACACTCCAGTGTATCCGGAACGGTTGTCGCTATAGAGACGCAGCGTTCCGCGGTCAGCGGAGACGATACCCTGGTCGTCATCGAAACTGACAAAAAACAGGAAATGTGGGAAGGCATCAAGGCGCCTGAGGTCAGCGACCTGGCCGGCTTTGTCCAAGCGGTCAGAGACAGCGGCCTTGTCGGTCTGGGCGGCGCATCTTTCCCTACACACATCAAGTACAATCCAAAAAATATCGACGAAGTACACACTCTGATCGTAAACGGAGCGGAATGCGAACCGTTTATCACTTCCGACCATAGAACCATGCTGGAGGATACGCAGGATATCATTGACGGCATGAAACTGATCATGGAATACATAGGCCTTGACCAGGCATATATTGGTATCGAAGAAAACAAACCGGACGCTATCGAAAAACTGGATAAGATGTTTGCGGAGCAGGGACTGACCAACATGCACACCTTTAAGCTGCAGGCCAGATATCCGAAGGGTGCTGAGCGTGTGCTGGTTTATGAGATCACCGGACAGCATATGGCTGCGGGAGTACTGCCTGCTGATCTGGGCGTGATCCTCTCCAACGTCACTTCGGTTGCTTTTGTGGGACAGTATTTCCGTGACGGCGTGCCTCTGATCAAAAAGAGAATGACTGTCGACGGCGATGCCGTTGCACAGCCGAAGAATATCGTTGCACCGATCGGTACGCTGATTCATGATGTGATCGAATTCTGCGGCGGATACAAGCAGGAGCCGAGAAAAATCCTGATGGGCGGTCCGATGATGGGAAGAGCCGTCTTTTCCGACGCTATGCCGATCGTAAAGAACAACAACGCAATTCTGGCGTTTTCAAAAGAAAAATCCTATATTCCGGAGGAAACAGCCTGCATCAACTGCGGAAGATGCCATCAGGCATGTCCGTTCAATCTTCTGCCGACAGCCCTGGCCGACGCGTATGAGCGCAAAGACGCACAGGCACTCAGCGATCTGCAGGTCATGCAGTGTATGGAGTGCGGAAGCTGTTCTTATGTATGTCCGGCAAGAAGACCTTTGAGCTTCATGAACAAGCTTGGAAAAGCTGTTGTAAAGGAGGCTGGAATTAAATAATGGAGAACAAGACTTATTATACGAATTTAGCAGTATCCTCATCACCGCATTTAGTAACGAATCTGGATACAACGAAAACAATGGCAATGGTGCTCATTGCCCTGATTCCTTCCTTTTTAGTAAGTATATATGTATTTGGCATGAGAGTTATCCTGCTGACTCTGGTCTGCGTAGTCGCCAGCATGGGCTTTGAATGGCTTTACAACAAGCTGATGCACAGAAGACAGACGGTAGGCGACCTGAGTTCAGCGGTAACGGGCGTGCTGATCGCTTTCAATGTGCCGTCCAACTTCCCTTACTGGATGGCGGTCATCGGCTGCTTTGTCGCGATCGTTATCGTTAAGCAGCTGTACGGCGGCATTGGCAGAAACGTAGTAAATCCGGCGATCACGGCCAGAATTGTGCTGTTCATTTCCTTCGCTACGGAAATGACCACATGGCCTACTCCTTCCATGTCTACCATCGATGCCGCTACCAGCGCTACGCCTTTGGGTATCCTGAAAGAAGGCAGCGCAGCGGATCTTCCGACCAATATGGAAATGTTCCTTGGCTTTATCGGCGGTTCCATGGGTGAGGTCAGTGCTGTTGCGCTGATCATCGGAGGTCTTTTCCTGATCTGGAAAAAGATCATTTCTCCGATCATTCCGGCCTGCTTTATCGGAACGGTGTTTGTGTTTGCCTTCCTGTATTACAGCTTTGTCGGCGGCGATCTGGGCGCGCTGCATATGGCGGTATTCCATATCTGTGCCGGCGGTGTAATGCTGGGTGCATTCTTCATGGCTACGGATTACGTTACTTCGCCGATCATGCCTTTGGGCAAAGTGATTATGGGCGTCGGCTGCGGAATACTGACCATGGTTATCAGAATCTGGGGTGCATATCCGGAAGGCGTATCCTTCTCGATTCTGCTGATGAACATTCTGACACCGCTGATCGACAAACTGTGTCTGAAATTAACATATGGAGGTGCAAAGAAAAATGAAAAATAACAATACGTTTAAAATGTACATTGCACCTGTTATCGTTCTCGTCTGCATCTGTCTGGTCGTTACTGCGGCTCTGGCTGCCACTTATGGGGTAACGCAGCCGATTATCGACAGAAATACGAAGGCTTCGGCTGATGCGGCGAGACAGGAGCTTCTGCCGGATGCAGACTCCTTTACGGCTGTTGACGAAAGCGAACTGGTCGTTATGGAAGAGGGCAAAGTGTTCGTTTCTGAGTGCTATACGGCAGACAACGGCAGCGGCATGGTCGTTACCGTGCAGTCCAGTTCCTTCGGCGGTCTCCTGACGGAGATGATCGGAATTGATCAGGACGGCGCAATCACAGGCGTAAAGGTAACGGCTCATGATGATACGCCGGGTCTTGGTACAAAGGCGCAGACACCGGAGCACCTGGGACAGTATGTGGGACTTACTGAGCTGCAGTCCACTGCGGCCAAGGGTGATTCTTCGGTAAACTATATCACAGGCGCTACGATTTCATCCAACGCCGTTCACTATGGTGTCTATTGTGCACTGGAACAGTATAAGGCATTGGGAGGTGTTCAATAATGGAAAACAAAGTAAGTAAGCTGGCTATCCTTACCAAGGGTATCATCAAGGAAAACCCTTCGCTGGTATTGCTTCTGGGAACCTGCCCTACGCTGGCAACGACTTCCTCGGCAATAAACGGTATCGGTATGGGCGTTTCGGCGGCTGCCGTACTTGTTTGCTCCAATATCGTTATTTCACTGCTTAGAAAAATCATTCCGGATAATGTGCGTATACCGTGCTATATCGTCGTTATCGCCGGATTCGTAACGGTCGTCCAGATGCTGCTGCAGGCCTTCGTGCCTTCGCTGTATGCGTCTTTGGGACTGTTCATTCCGCTGATCGTAGTAAACTGTATCATTCTGGGAAGAGCAGAAGCCTTTGCCAGCAAGAACGGTGTCATTGATTCCGCTCTCGACGGACTGGGCATGGGTATCGGTTTCACCTGTACGCTCTGCTGCATGGGTCTGATCAGAGAGTTCTTCGGCGGCGGCACACTGTTCGGTATCGAAGTACTGACAAACCATGTTCCGGGTATGGGCATCTTCAATCTGGCTCCGGGCGGATTCTTCGTCTTCGCCATCCTCATTGCTGCTGTCAACTACATCACCAAGGGCAAAGGGCTGAAGAAAAAGGAATTCGGCTGTGAAGGATGTGCTATGGCTTCCATGTGCGGAGCAGAAAGAAAAGAAAGCAAGAAAGGAGCTGAGGAAGCATGTTAATCGTAACGATAATCATGAGTATGATCCTGGTTGATAACTATGTACTCTCCCAGTTCCTGGGCATCTGTCCGTTCCTGGGCGTATCGAAAAAGCTGGATTCGGCTGTAGGTATGGGCGTTGCTGTAGTCTTCGTCATGGTGCTGGCGACGATCGCAACCTGGCCGATCATGGAAGTGCTCAACAGTTTTGAAATCGGCTATTTACAGACGGTGGTATTCATTCTGGTAATCGCCGCTCTGGTACAGCTGATCGAAATGATGATGAAGAAGTATATCCCGTCTCTGCACAAGGCGCTGGGTATTTACCTTCCTCTGATCACGACCAACTGCGCGGTTCTGGGCGTCTGCATTTCCAATATCGATGCAGGCTACAACTACATCGAATCGATCTGCAACGCTTTCGGTGCAGGTGTCGGCTTCCTGCTGGCCATGATTCTGTTTGCCGGCGTCAGAAGCAAGATGGAAAACGAAGAGGGCGTTCCGATGCCGTTTCGTGGCGTTCCTTTAACATTAATTACTGCTGCTATGCTTTCCCTGAGCTTCATGGGCTTCAGCGGACTGTTCCAGCAGTAAGGTCGGAGGTGAGTTGAATGGAAACAATGGTAATACCTGTTGTCTTAGTCGTTGGAATCGGTTTTGTCTGTGCGGCTATCCTGTCTTTCGCTTCCAAGGTATTCTTTGTACCGGTTGATGAGACGGTTACGCTGATCCGTGCGGAACTGCCGGGAGCTAACTGCGGCGCTTGCGGTTATGCGGGCTGTGACGACTATGCTAATGCGCTGGGAGAGGATCACTCTCTGAGCTGTTCTAAATGCCCGGTAGGCGGTCCTGCGGTAGCAGAAAAAATTGCCAGGATTCTGGGTGTCGACGCAGGTTCTGCAGAAAAGCAGGTTGCCGTCGTCAGATGTAACGGAACAAAAGAAGCGGCGAAGACGATCATGGAATATGACGGAATCAAGACCTGCGCAGCAGCAAAACAGTTTTTCGGCGGTCTCAGCGCTTGTCCTTACGGCTGTATCGGCCTTGGCGACTGCGAAGCTGCCTGTGAATTCGATGCGATTCACGTCTGTGACGGCGTGGCGGTCGTAAACCGTGATAATTGTGTGGCCTGCGGCGCCTGTGCCAAGGTCTGCCCGAACTCGGTGATCAATATCCAGAGCGCGAAGAATCTGGTCGTGGTACAGTGCAAATCCGAGGCAAAAGGAGCGGATACCCGCAAAGCCTGCGCCAACGGCTGTATCGGCTGCAAGAAGTGTGAAAAGACTTGTAAATTTGATGCGATTCACGTGGAAAACAACGTGGCGCATATCGATCCGGAAAAATGCAAGAATTGTGGACTGTGTGCGAAGGAATGTCCGACAGGCGCAATTCTCAACATGCGCGTAAAGAAAGCGCCGGCTAAGGCTGCAGCTGCTCCGTCAGAAGAGGCGTAAGCTTGATGTAAATATGAATATCGGAGAAAACAGATCGTTTGCTGAAACGGTCTGTTTTTTTTTAAAAAAGAATTGCACAGACATGGAAAATAATGTAAAATATATAAAAATAAGGAAACATGTTGTGCAAGGGGGGAAGTTTGGAATTTAGAGACTGTGTGAAAAAAGAATGGCAGCGGTGGGCGGAATTAAAGGCAGAATGTGAGAAAGAACTGGAGCATTTACCGAAAGGGAAGATGACATCGGCGAAGATAAACGGAAAACTGTATTATTATCAGAAACAAGGCAATCGAAAAATATACTTGGGGAAGCAGGCCAATGAAAGCGTACAGGAGTTACAGAAGCGTTTTTTTCTGGAGCAGGTAGTGGTGGAACTTGAAAAAAATATTTCTCTGATCGAAGGCTTTCTTTCCACGTACAAAGAGCTGGATATCCTGGCGCTGAAGGCAGGACTGCCCCGGGCTTATCAGAGTGTTGACGTGAAGAATATAGGCTGCCTTGGGTGCATGGAGGAGGAAACCTTTCTGCAGTTCAATCGTTCCTACGAACGATGCCAGAATCATCCGGAGCATCTGCGCCATGTGACGGCAAATGGAGAAAAGGTCAGATCAAAATCGGAGGTTTTGCTGGCAAATATGATGTATGAGCGGGGAATCCCCTATCACTATGAAGAAAAACTCGTACTGCCGGAAAGGGAAGTCTATCCGGACTTCACAATTTTTGTCCGCAGCGAGCGTCGTGTAAAATATTTAGAGCACTGCGGCATGATATACAATGACGATTATTTTCAAACATTCGCCTGGAAGCTCAAAACGTATTTAAGCAATGGATTTATACCGTGGCGGGATGTTTTTTTTACCTTTGACGAGCAGGACGGAAGCATCGATACCTTTACCATCAGCCATCTGCTGGAAAGCTATTTCTTATAGTGCGTTATGTGGACACAGGTTATACCCTAAGTAGAGGAAAATACGTTTAGTGTATAAGGCTGGGTATACATTTTATACCCAAAACAAAGAAAGCGGCCGCAAGGTATAAGGATGGGTATAAACTTGCTTTGAATCCGGAAGGTTACAGCAGGCTGACCAGGGTATACAGCCAGTGGGCAGCGATGCCGGCAGAAAGGCCGCTAATGGTCTGGTTGAGAAGCGCGCGCCCGGTGAACCGGCGGCAGCCGAGAACGTCCATAATAGAAACCTGCGTGCTGAGGAAGCCGCTCCATCCCATGCACATGGCCGTAAACACTGCAATATCATTGCCAAAGATAACGCCTTGATCGATCAAAGCCGGGACAGTACCTATGGCAGCGCCTGCAGAACCGAGAGCGGTGACCGGTACGGCGATGGCAGAACCATCACTGAAGCCGAACAGCGGCTCCAGAATAAAGGAAGCTTTTTCGGCGAGATAAGGAAGAAGCGCGATGCCTTCGTTGGCGCCGCCGGTGTAGCCGCCGGCAGGCATGCCGTTGGTCAGCATCATGACCATTGTGCAGATGATCAGAACGCCGGGAATAATGCCGAGACCGAGAGTAACGCCGTTTTTCCCGCCGCTGATCAGAGCGTCCATGACCTTGAGCCAGCCGGAAGAAGAAGGCTGCGCGGCAGCCGGATTTGCTGCAGTCGTGCCGCCGATAATTTCGCAGCCGGCGTCGCGGCCCAACTGCGCCGCAGTATGGTGCATCATCAGCCTCGTGCCCACAATGCTCCCCAGCAGAGCGCCGATATTTCCGCAGATGACGGCGGAAGCTGTACTTTCTCCGCTTTTCAGACTCAGTCCAAGCATAAAGGTGGAGACGATCATCCCCATGCCGAAGGAAGTACCGAGATTAGCAAGAACCGGAATCTGATAGCCTTTGAAATAGGTTCTGTACCGCGTGTCGCTGGCCAGGGTCAGGATCGCGGGATTATCCGAGAAGTAAGTGGTGACCATGCTGAGAGCCGCAGCGCCGGGAAGGCCGTATAGCGGCTTCATCAGCGGAGAAAGCAGCTTGTTCAGCAGACGGATCACACCAAAGGCGGAAAAAAGCGAAGAAATCGCCCCGGCGATTACGGCGATGGCCATGATATATAGAGTGGTATTCATCAGAAGACTGTATGCGGTATTCATCATGGTGTTCAGTGTATTGGCGAGTCCCATGGGCACGGCAAAGAGCGCAAAAAAGCTGATAAACACGACGAGGAAAACCAGTGTTCCGGCATAATTGCGTGCTATCCGCCGTCCTCTTACGATGATTCTTTTTTTTCGTTGCAGCATAGTGTTTTGCATAAAGGGCAGCCTCCTGAACCTTGACTTCTGTATCCTGCTGTATTATACTTCCAAACAAGTAATAAGTAAAACGAAAATAATTACTGATAAACATGAGAAAAACTCATGCAAATGAAAAATGAAGTCGGAAAAGAAATGGAAAGGAGGCGGAGATGTACGCCCGATGGAATACATTTTTGTGCGTAGCTGAAGAAAAGAGCCTGACCAGGGCGGCACAGAGACTCGGATATACCCAGTCCGGTGTGAGCCACCTGATCAGCGCGCTGGAAGAGGAAGTACAGCTGCAGCTGTTTATCCGGCACCGAAACGGAACAGAACTTACCGCAGAAGGAAAACAGCTGCTTCCCTATGCCCGCAGGCTGGTCAGCGCCGCTGAGGATATGAGCCGGCTTGCTGCAAATCTCAAAGGTCTGGAATGGGGAAAGCTTCGCATCGGTTCCTTTTCCAGCGTGACAATCAACTGGCTGCCGGACATTTTGCAGCGGTTTGGGGAGAAATATCCCCGTATAGAGATCGAAGTGCGAAACGGCGCCTATTCCGTCATCGAAGCAGAGGTCGCCGCCGGACGGACAGACTGCTCTTTTTTGATCGAACCGTCCGGCAGCCAGCTTTCCTTTGAACCGATCTGTGAAGACCGGTACTTTGTCATCCTGCCTGCAGACGATTCGCTGGCAGAGAAAAAGGAAATCGATCCGCAGGCGCTGAGCGGCCGTTCGTTTATCGTACCGGCTGAAGGTACACAATACGATATAGGAAGGATTTTCGCAGGCGTCAGCGGAGGTATCAACAGTAAATACGATATGGGCGACGACTATGCAGCCGTGGAAATGGTGAAAAAAGGATTCGGCTTTACCATATTGCCGGAGCTGCTTTTAAAGACCATGCCTCTGAGCGGACTGCAGGCGGTGCCGCTGGAAAAATACAAGCGGATCATCGGTATTGCCACAGGGAAAGGCAGTTACCGGCCGCAGGCGGTAACTGCCTTTATCCAATGCGTGAAGGAGTATCTGGCGAAAGAAGCATAACCTTATCGAAGACCTTTCTTTTTCCGCCGGCTGGTTCCCGAATCAGCCGGCGGAATCTTGTCGCAAAAAAACGGGAAGCGATGGGCGAAGACATTGATATTGACAATATGAATTTGACTGCCAACGGACTTCGCCTTAAAATGATTCTGTTAAATTTCTTGCAATATCGCATAAACTTTCGGGAGAACACATGATCAAAATAAAAAATGTAAACAAATATTTTGGTGATCTGCAGGTATTGAAGGATATCAATATACAAATCGAAGACGGCGAGGTTTTTGGACTTGTTGGCTCAAGCGGTGTTGGAAAATCCACCCTTTTGAATTGTCTGATCGGCTTGGAAAAGTATCAGGAGGGCTCGATCTGCATCGATGGGGTAGAAGTCGAAAAACTGTCCGAGAAAGAATTGCGCAACTTTCGCCGGGGTGTGGGAATGATTTTTCAGAACTTTTCTCTTGTCGGACGAAAAACCGTATATCAGAATATTGCTTTGCCGATGGAATGCTGGCATGTACCGAAGGAAGAGATCCGCGAACGGGTCATCGAGCTGGCCAGGCTGGTAGGAATAGAGGACAAGCTGTCAGAACGGCCTTCGGCGCTTTCCGGCGGACAGAAGCAGAGAGTCGCTATCGCCCGAGCACTGACAATGAATCCTCGTTACATTCTCTGCGATGAGTGCACATCTGCATTGGATCCCAAAACGACGACTTCAATTCTGCGCCTGTTGGAACGCATTCGCCGGGAAATGGGAATCACCATTATTGTCGTCACCCATGAGATGGCGGTCGTACAGCAGATCTGCCGACGCATGGCGATCCTGGAAAAAGGAAGGGTGTCCATGATCGGGGATACCCAGGATATGTTTCTGCAGCGTCCGCCTGCATTGATAAAGCTCCTCGGTGAGGAGAACGATATAGAAGAGCAGGAAGAGACTGCAGACAGAGCGCGAATTACCTTTAACGCTCCGGCAGAAGGAAACGGACAGAAGATCTTATGGGAACTGGGACAAAAGCTGCAGCGGCAATACCTTTTGGAAGACATGCAGAGCTTTGATTTTCCTGACGGACGGTGTCTGGAGATCACCATCAGTATCGACCGGGAGGACAGAGAAACCTGCCGGCAGTGCCTGTCGGAATACGGCATCAAATATAGAAGTATAAGCGAGGAATAATATGGAAACCATACAGAATATATTGGAAAACTCCGACCTGATCCGTTATCTGCCTACCGTTATCGGGCCTGCAGTCATCGCTACTCTGGAAATGGTTGTTCTTTCTGCCGTGCTGTCCATCCTCTTCGGCATGTTTTTCGGCGTAGTACTGATTCTGACGGATAAAGACGGTCTGGCGCCGAACCGGATCATTCATACCGTACTGGAACGGATCACCGACATTGTCCGATCTTTTCCGACCCTGATTTTGATCGTAGCGTTAGCACCCCTTACCCGTATTGTTATCGGCACCAAGATTGGTGTTGCTGCGGCTGTTTTTGCGATTACTATCGGCTGCACGCCGTTTGCGACCCGGATGACAGAAAATTCTCTGCAGACCGTAGACCCGCAGCTGGTCAGAGCGGCCAAAGCCTTTGGGGCTTCCAAAGCGCAGATCATCTGTAAGGTGATGCTGGTGGAGGCGCTGCCAACGCTGGTCTCCAACTTTACGATCATGCTGATCAATATGTTGAATATGACGGCCATGGCCGGCGCGGTGGGAGCCGGAGGTCTGGGTGCAGTGGCACTTGCATACGGTTATCAGCGTTTCGATTACGCAATTATGTATTTTATTGTTGTCATTTTAATCGTATTTGTTCTGGTCATTCAAAGTCTGAGCAAAGCGATATATAATAAATTAAAATGAAGAGAGGTAAAACATGAAGAAGAAAGTTTTCAGTCTGCTGCTGGCAGTCCTTCTGCTGGCGGGTATGGCTGCGGGCTGCGGAAACAGCGGCAGCGGCGAGAGCACAGAAGCAGAAGGCGAAGCAAAGGAAACCATCGTGATCGGCGGAACGTCCATTTCCCAGGTATTCTACGATGCAATCAAGTCGAAGTATGAAGAAATGGGTTACACTACCGAGTTCAAGAGCTTCGACTCCAACCAGGTCGTTTTGGAAGCCTGTGCCAGTGATGAAGTAGATATTGCTATCGGCCAGCATAAGAAGTTCGTGAAGAGCTTTGATGAGAGCAATGGCGCGGATCTGGATATGGTCAAGCCATACGGCATGTATACCGGCATCGGTCTGTATTCGGAAAAGTACGATTCCACAGAAGAATTTCCGGAAGGTTCGCAGATCGCCGTGATGAACGACGCCATGAACGAAGATATTGCTCTGCGGATCCTGGAGGACGAAGGCCTGATCAAGCTTGCCGACGGTACGGAGCTGGCTACAGTAGCGGATATCGTTGAAAATCCAAAGAATCTGGAGATTATTGAAATGGATCAGGCGCAGACCGTAACCAGTCTCGAGGATATGGCTGGCGCTTGCGTATTCTTTACCCACATGTCTGCCGCTGACAAAGATCCGGCCAGCTATATCGCCAGAGACAAAGTAATGATCAATTATCCGATGGGCGTTATCGTCAGAGAAGCCGACCTGGAAGCTGACTGGGCGGTAGCCTTTGCCGAATGTTTCCGCGACGAAGCCGTTCAGGCAGAAATCAGCGAAACGTTTCCGGGTGTATTTGAATTCTACACCAGCGACGATCAGGTAGAAGAGTAATGCGTAATTGGCAGGAAAGCGTCAGGCTGCTGTACTGTCTGCTGGAGCTCGAGCGCAGCGCAGTAGGAGTAAAACTGCTTAAAACTCCGGCGGATTTTGATCGCTTCAGCGGAATTGAGCTGAAAAAACCGATTAACTATTGCCAGATGGTCAAAGCTGCTTCACGGGGAACTTTGCTGAAAGCTGATTCTGCGGCCTTCGCCTGCAGGAGCGGCGCCAGAGTCCTGGGCATCGACAAAGCGGATCCAGCCAACGGAAAAGGAGAAAACTGGGCGAGGCTGGGTCTGTACCGGGATGCACAGGTCAGCAAAGGAGTACGGGAATCTCTGGCCTATTCTGAGGAAGAGCAATATGGCGTTGGTCTTGCTCCGCTGGAAAAGCTGAGCGAAGCACCGGATGTCATTGTGCTGATTACAAATCCCTATGCGATCATGCGTCTGACACAGGGATATGCGTATCATTTTGGCATGCCGTCATCCATTCGCATGATCGGGAATCAGGCTGTCTGTCTGGAATGCAGTGCCAATCCGTTTGTAACCGGCGATATGAATCTTTCTCTGCTCTGTATCGGAACCCGACACCAGGCACATTGGGACAAAGCAGATATGGCCTGCGGCATTCCGCGGGAACAGTTTCCTTACGTTGTGGATGGTCTGCTGCAGACAATGAATGCCATGGAAGGCGACAGCGAAAAAAGGAGAATTGAAGAAAAATTCAGGGCAGCGGGCATCGAGGAAGAGATCCGCTACCGGTACAACTACTATATGGACTGCTGAAAGAGCCGGATCTTCCGGATCGAAAGAAAACCCCGGCAGGCGCATCTGCTGTTTTATCAGTGCGCCTGCCGGATTTTGCGTGAAAGAGACGGCGGTCTGAACTTTTTTCGTTCAGACCGCCGTCTCTTTTGGTTGATAGAGTGTGATGTGATGATTTACTCGAATATCGTCTGTTC
>CALXJA010000023.1 GCA_944388465.1 uncultured Emergencia sp. | reverse complement strand
TCTCCGGTTCCCGGCGGCATATCGACGAACATGACATCCACATCGCCCCAGGCTACATCGCTCCAAAACTGCTGTACTACGCCGCCCAGAATCGGTCCTCTCCAGACAACCGGATCGGTATCGTTCTCCAAAAGCAGATTGATCGACATGGTTCGGATACCGGTTTCAGAAACCATCGGCAGGATCATCTCTCCATTGCCCTGTGCATTTCCCGTTATCCCGAAAGCTTTCGGAATGGATGGTCCGGTAATATCCGCATCCAGCACCGCCGCTCTTTTTCCCTGACGCTGAACCGCAGATGCCAGCAGTGCCGTAATCGACGATTTGCCGACTCCGCCCTTTCCGCTGACGACACCGATCACCTTTTTCACATCAGAAAGGCTGTTCATCGGAGCCTTTTCAATACCCGGATTTTCCTGTCTTTCGCTGCAGTCCGCACTGCAGGAACCACAATCGTAATTACATTCACTCATTTTTATTTCTCCTTTATCGCTTTTATTTCACAGTACGCAGGGCAAGCGCCTGTACTGCTGTTTACAATGTTTGCTCTATCCATTCCGATTTTTTCTCAAAACATGTTTTTTTAAAACAGACCCAGGCTTTTGCTGAGAAAGATCCAGAAAAACATGGTAAAACACGCAAAAGCCGTCGAAAAAACAACACAGTTTCCTGCCAGCTGTCCATCGCTGTCCATGGCTTCCGCCATAGCAAAAGAGGAGACCGCTGTCGGCGACGCAAAAATAGCAAGCAGCGTGACGTAAGCTATACCGCGGAAACCCAGCAGCGCTGCCGCCGTAAGTCCGACAGCCGGAACGACCAGTAAACGGCCGGCAACGCAAATCAGCAGATTCCTTCCACAGCGTTCCATACTCCTGAAATCGATGGATGCTCCCAGGATAACCAGTGCCATCGGCGTGGCGACCGCCGCCATCTCGTCTGTGGTCTCTTCCAGAATTTCCGGCAGCTGGATCCCGGATACCACGGCAGCAATGCCGGCTACTGCACCGATGATCAGCGGATTTTTAATCAGATTCCGTAGAATATGGGCAAAATTCGGCCGGCTGCCGCGGAAAATCTCCAGCGTGATCACTGCCAGGACATTGTAGAGCGGAATAATAATGGCTACCATCATGGCGGTAACCGCCAGATTCCCATGTCCAAACATATTGACCGCTATGGGAATACCCATGATGACAAAATTACTCCGATAAATGGCCTGAATCATAGCTCCCCGGCTCCTGGGATGCTTTTCCACCGCCAGGACAAAGGCTGTCGTTGCAAAATAGATCAGCAGCACGGCCGTCACGCCAAAGGCGATCAGTCTGCCATCCACAGCTTCTTCGATATCGTTGCCATACAGATTCGAAAACATCAGTACCGGGAAAAACACGACGAAGACCATGTGATTCAGTTTTTTTATTTCTTCTGCAGAAAGAAGCCGGAACCGCTTTACCGCTACGCCGACGGCCATCAGGATAAACATCGGCAGAACGGCTTCCAGAGAAAGGATAAAATTTTCCGCCATCGCTTCGGCGCGTCTCCTTTCTTTACCGATAAAACGGACAGGCTGCACACTCCGGACGTCTCGGATTGTCCGGATCACAGTACAACGGGAAAATACGGAGATCGTGGCTGAGCTTGTCCCCCATCAGGGATTTAAGTGCGGCGATCTGACACAGCGTACCGACAAATTCGGTAGTCGTGCCGGCCTTTACCTTGCGCATGGTTTCCCGGTACACCTTGGCCATGTCTCGATGATAATACTCCTCTTTATACTCATAAAACTGCTCAAATTCCGGAAGTTCGACCGGATTATAAAGCGGACAGTAAAGAATACAGTTATTGCACTTCTGGCAGCCGTCTTCATTCTTCTGCGGGAACTTTTTCCCTGACTCGTCCTTATCGATCTTGATACAGGCATGTCTGCATCCAACCGCACATGCTTCGCAGCCATTGCAGTTTTTCACGATATCCGTTAATTGCATCTGTTTCATCAGCTCCTTTACACTACGTGATTTACATTATAACAAATATCTGCCGGAAATAAAAGTTTCTGAAAATTTTTAAAATCCTCTTGCTTTTTGTTCCGACTTGTATTACAATGTGTACAAGAAAAGAAAATACATTATCTTTTGGACATAAAAAGTTATAGTGTATGGAATCTAACAGAAAGGAAGCGATGGAAATGCTAAAACGGTGCATAGGTCCCGGAGACACAAATACGGCAGTTTCCTCTGCTTCAGAATCTGATTCGTTCTCGTCAGAAATTCACAAGTAATTACTGGCAGGCATGAGGGGAAAGACCCACCTTGCAAATACTGACAGCAAACGAAGGTGCAGCATTCTGGAGCAGACGAAAAATAGCCGTCAGTACGTTATCGCACGAACAAAGGTTACATTGATATAAAATACATAGAAATTTCTATCACCACAATTGAATAGTTACAACAAAAGACTGGTTACAGACCAGTCTTTTCCTTTGAATCAAGGCCGGAGAACTATGTTGACCGATTTTGCGGTTTTTGCAAATTCTGTCAACATTTTTCTCTTCTTTTTCTTCTGTCCTGGATATTTCTGGAAAATATGTTGACAGAAATCGTGTTTCCCCTTTGATCCGGTCAACATTCAGTCTCCTTTTTATCCCGGCGACTCCTTCTTTTCGTTATTTTGTTGACTGAAACTCCGTTTTTCCTGTTTTTTGTCAACATGGTGACCCCCTCGCCGTCCAGATGCCTCACCGTGATGCGGAAAAAGCAGAATGCAAAACGCACAAAAAAAGATAATACCGACTGTTCTCTGCTCTTGCTTTCCTCTCCGGATAAACATAGCTCCTACAGCCGGTACTATCGATTCTGCTGTGGTTCAAACACTTCTGGTGGTCTCACCTCTTTCTTCGGTTATAACCTTCGCTATAACTTATTATCCAGCGAACCTGCTTCGTCGCTTTCTCTGCTACTCTGCTCTATCGCTTTCTTTATCCTAAGTATAGCACGAATTTTCCAGAAATCAAGTAATTTTTTGAAATTTTCCATTATTTTTTCATTTTTCCGGATCTGTCCTGCTGATCGCCAAACTTCTCTGTTCGGCATGGCTTTCGGCACTGCCCGCATTTCTCAAATTATCTGCATTTCTCAGATTGCCCGCATTTCTCAGATCGACAGCAGATCTTCTATGGAAATCTGTCTGCGTATGCAGCTTTCCTGTTCCGCCGCATGAATACGATCGCCTTCCATAAAATCACCCACCAAAAATGGTGAGCGCGGATCGTGACGCATCCGGTTTTCCCGGACAGTTTCCCTGTCGTCGTTGGCGTAACAATAGCGGCAGCCATGACCACAGGTATTGTAAGCGCCGATATCACTGCCTAAAATGCAGCTGCATACGCTTCGCGTCCTGGCGGAGGCCGGAACAGAAAGAGGAAATCCCACAGCCCGCTCCAAAACCGGCGCAGAAAGACAGCCCCGGCAATCTGCGCCCACTGCCTCCAGTTCACTGCCCTCGCCGCAAGGCCGGATCACCATTCCGTGTTTCTTTCCTATCTGTACAAAAGCCTCGCCCAGCTTCAGCCTTTCTTCCCGCACAACGGTTCTGCCCTCCGGAAAATTGCGCTTGGTTTTCTCATATAAATCAAGGAAGCTGATTACACAGTTATCGGTGAACCCTTCCAGTTCCTCCGCCATTCGCTGAAATGCTTTCAGATGGAAATCCAGAGAGTATTTTTCCGTAATCAGAATCGGATCGTATCGCCAGCTGATGCTGTTCAGCCCGACCAGCTCCGAAAGGCGCTTAAAGGACACTATCACATGTTCTACAGGCGGAACAAAAGGTTCGATATCTTCCCCATACGGCGTGATCGTTACCGACCAGAACTGATGAAAGCCTGAAATCCGATCCAGACGATCCAGCATCGGCGCCGGATTCTTCGTACAGAAGACGATGCAGTCCACCACCTCCGGATCCAGAAGATACCTCGTTACCTGGCCGGGATCATAAGGATTGCGCACGCATACAAAACCGGCTTCGATCCTGTTGCAGAACCAATGACTGTAAAACGCCGGAATATCCGTTCTGTTTCCTGTATTGATTATCATAATCACGATCTTTCCTGTTTTTTCAGTACTGTAGAAAGGGCTCCATCCGGCTTGCCCGTACCGGATCCGGCATTCTCTTCCTACTTTCGGGTAAACTCTGTATAGATCGCCTGGATCGAAGAGACGTAGTCTGTTCCGGCTACGCCGATCATCATATTGATTTTGTCTGATCCATGGTCGATCATCTTAATATTGATCTTGCGGTTCGCAAGCGCACCCAGTATCTTGACGGCAATGGCCGGCGATGTTCCCAGCTCGCGCCCTACGATGGCAATGATCGCCAGATCCCGGATGATCTCTGTTTCCACGGGATAAAGCTTTTCCCGGATCTCCGCAAGAATATCTTCTTCTGTTTCCGCCACCTCTGACTGGTGAACGATCACATTGAGCGAATCCATGCCGGAAAGAATATTCTTCACAGCTATGCCTCTTCCCGCGAAAATATCCAAAAGATCGCTCCGGAGCTGCAGGTCTTCACCTATGCCCGGCTTTTCCGCCGCAAAAGAAACATACCCGGTTTTTCCGGAAATACCGGAGATCGAAAGCCCGGTCTGATAATAATCCGCATTTTTGACGATCAAAGTGCCGCTGTCTTCCGGTCTGTTGGTATTGCGAATATTAATCGGCACACCCACTTTGATTACCGGGAACACCGCATCCTCGTGAAGCACCTTGGCTCCCATATGCGACAGTTCCCTCAGTTCTTTATATGTAATGACCGGTACGCTCAGCGGGTGATCCACAATTTTCGGATCTGCCATAAGAAAACCGGAAACATCTGTCCAGTTCTCATAGATATCTGCCCCTGCCGCTGCAGCGACAATCGCACCGGTAATATCCGACCCGCCTCTTGAAAAGGTCTTGATCCTGCCATCCGGCATACTGCCGTAGAAGCCCGGAATCACGGCATGTGTATACTGCTCCAGGGTTTTGCTCAGAACTGCGCGAGTTGCCGTTTCGTCAAAGTTTCCCTCTTCGTCAAAGAAAATCACGGAGCAGGCATCGATAAACGCAAAGCCGGTATACGCAGATAAAATCCTGGCATTGAGATATTCTCCGCGGCTGATGATAAAATCCTTTTGCTGCGGATCGCCCAGCGCGTCGAAAATACCGGCAAATTCGCCGTCAATATCCACATCCACGCCCAGACCTCTGGCCATGACCTTGTACCGCGACTGAATCCTGGTCAGGATCTCCGCCGCTTCCTCGCCGCCTTTTTCTGCCGCTTCAATGAGGAGATCCGTAACCTTTTCATCCCGTTCGTTCCGCTTACCCGGTGCGGAGACAACAATATATCTGCGTTCCGGTTCGTCGGCAATAATCTTCGCACACTTCCGGAACTGCTCAGCGTCGGAAAGAGAGGTGCCGCCAAATTTAGCCACTTTGACATTGATCTCGAAATTATCGTGGATCATGGCATCCAGCGTTTCTTCATGAATCTGCGTGATGTCGTACTGCGTCGTCTGATAGACAAAATAGTTGAGCCAGTTGGAATAAAGCAGATTCGCGCAGGATCTCCACTTGACTACAGGCTCCCGGGTATCATCGTCCTGCGGAAAATAGTTGCAGGGAACCTCCGGATGGAGTCCGGCATTTTTATCACGGATATATTCTTTTTTCAGCGTATCTGCGTCATACTCCGAATGTCCCATGATGAAAATCTGCCGGTCGTTCTGGGATTTTACCGCGTAAATACCGGCCTCCGGCGAACTGGCGATGATCTTCAGCTCGGCGACAGCCTCCACGTCTTCCCGGTAGACCGTGGTATGGCGGGAATGAGGTACGTAAAACTCGTCGTCAAAGCCCCTAAACAGCATGCCCTTTTTATAGTCCAGGACATGCCGATAGACGCCGGACAGCTTTTTGTCCAGCTTGTGCTTCTTGATGCCATAATGATAGTAAAGACCCGCCTGTGCTCCCCAGCATATATGAAAGGTGCTGTGCACATGGCGCTTTGACCACTCCATGATCTCACACAGCTCGTCCCAGTATTCCACCTCTTCAAACTCCAGAAGCTCCACCGGCGCTCCGGTAATAATCATCCCGTCGTAGAACTTGTGCTGAATCTGATCGAAGGTCTTGTAAAAGGCAATCATGTGCTCTTCTGACGTGTTGGATGCTTTGTGCGTGCTGGTCTGCAGCAGCTCCAGCTCCACCTGCAGAGGCGTGTTGCCCAGCAGCCTGGTCAGTTGTGTTTCCGTATCAATCTTTGTCGGCATCAGATTCAGGATCAGGATCTGCAGCGGGCGGATATCCTGCGTCATCGCCCGGGTATCGGTCATGACAAACACGTTCTCTGCAGTCAGCGTCTCGATCGCCGGCAAATTGTTCGGAACTTTAATCGGCATAAAAAAACCCCCAATCTTAACTCGTCCGGACAGTTTTATCCATGTCCGGAGGTGAAAATCCAATATTAATATTATGCGATAAAACCCGCACAGTTTCAAGGAATATTTTCGCCTGCTGCGCCGGATAGCGGCGGAAAACGTTTAGATCTATGCACAAAAACAGCGCGCCCCTTTTCTGAAATCCGAAAAGCGGTGCGCGCGAAAAAACAAACAGTACGATCAATATTTTTCCATCGGCATCTTCTCTGTTGGCGCCGGAAAAGACGCAGAAAGCTGGTCGATATCCTCTTCCGTCAGCACGATATCCAAAGCGGCGGCGTTTTCATCGATATGCGCAGGACTGACGGCTTTCGGGATCGCAACCATATCTTCAAGGCGCAAAACAAACGCCAAAAGCAGCTGTACGACCGATATACCGTGCCGTCTGGCAACCTCCAGTACATTGACATCCTTCATCAGTGCCTCCTTGGAAACACCATCCTGTGTAACCAGTGCACCTGCCTGCCCCACCGGCGAATAGGCCATAAACGGTACATGTTTTTCCCGCTGCCACTGCAGCAGATCAAATTCAATTCCTCTGCTGCCCAGATTATAGAGGATCTGGTTCACACAGCAGTTTCTGCCGTCGGGAACCTTCCAGAGATCTTCCATATCCGCCACATCGAAATTGGAAACGCCCCATCTGCGGATTTTGCCTTTATTCTTGAGCTCTTCCATCAGATAGACCGTTTCTGAAAGATCTGCATCTCCCCGCCAGTGCAAAAGATACAGATCCAGATAATCCGTACCCAACAGCTTCAGAGAACGCTCCAGACTGCTGTAGATATGCGCCTTGCAGGCATTTTGCGGGTAAACCTTGCTGACCAGATACAGATCGCTACGCTTGAAGCTTTTAACGGCCTCTCCGGCGATCATTTCCGCCTTTCCATCCGCATACATTTCGGCAGAATCCAGCAGATGCAGACCCAGGCGAATGCCATATTCCAGACCGGCAATTTCCTTTTCCTTTTTCTGGTCGTCTTCTCCCATCTGCCATGTGCCCTGTCCCAGCTTAGGCATAAAAGAACCATCCGGCAGCCTGATCATTTTATTCTTTATCTCTTTCGTCATGTTTGATCCTCCCCGATATACTACTTCTTTTAGTCTATTCGTTTACTCCCCGTCTGACAAGAATTAATTTGCTAAAAAAATGTATCGGATTGCTCCCCGAAGCCAAAAAATTCTGCTTCCTCAACCACACTCTCTGTTATAATGGTAACAGACAAAAAATAATGAAAGGCGGACAGATCATGTTTCTGGAAAAAACAGCATACAGCGATGATTTTCCTCTCAGCATCAGTATTGTTAATATACAGGAATATCCCATCCACTATCATCAGGATATCGAGATCGTATTCGTACTCAAAGGGGATATTCTGCTGAAAAACGGAAGCTGCACCTACCGTCTCTATGCCGGAGATGTATTCACCAACAGCGGCCGCGAAGTTCACGCCATGTACGGCAATGGAAAAGAGAATGCCGTGGCCATACTGAAGATCAGTAATCTCTTTTTCACCCATTTTTTCCCCGAGCTTTCCAAAAGCTGCTACCGCACCTACAAGGATCGCGAGGGAGACCGGCACCTGGATCACCTTCGGCAGATGCTGCTGAATATCCTCTTCCAATCCCTAAAGAAAGAGATCAATTACAAACAGGAATGTATCGACCAGGTAATACATCTGATCCGCTATCTGAATCAGTATTTTAACCTTTTTTCCTTTCAGAAAAACATACCGGTTTCCGTCTCGACAGACAATCCTGTGATGCTTGAGCGCATGAGCCGCATCATCAATTATCTGTACGAGAACCATGCCCGCAGAATCACTCTGCAGGAACTGGCGGACAGAGAGCATCTCAGCACCTTTTATCTGTCTCACATGATCAAAGAAAGCACCGGTATGAATTTTCGTGAGTTTCTCTGCTTCGCGCGGGTCGAATGGTCGGAAATCGATCTTCTGGGAACGCAAAAAAAGATCAGTGCGATCGCCAGAGACGTGGGCTTTTCCACTACTGCCTATTACGAAAAATACTTCCTCAAGTATTTTCACCACACACCTCTGGAGCACCGGCAGAAATTTGCCTCCTGTGTAGAAAGCCTTTCCCATCCGGTAAGGACATCACCGGTCAGCGATACGCAGGCAGCAGGAATTGTCAAGCGCCATTTATCACAGCTGTCCTCTGAAGAAAGCAGCTCTTCTCATATACAGATCATGCAGCTGGATACCGCTATCGATATTCAGACTGCGCCCATACGGGTACTGAATCCGCAGATCGAGCTCTGCCTTTGCTTAGCAGACTATGAAAGACTGGGCGGACAACTGTTTTCTGCCATAGCCGAACTTCATTGCCGGCACATCCTGATCCGGGAAACCGGAGAGGAGAACCGCTCTTCACTGACCCAACTGATCAGCCGGTTAAAAAGCCGCGGCTGCAGCGTAACGGAAAAAATAAGCCCGGATTACCGCTATCGGAAAACCTATGGCGCGGATTCCATTGCGGCACTGTTCGATTTGCTGAAACGTCATATCCTTTCAGGCAGCGGCTATATATCCCTTTCGCTGATGGACAGCGGTGATCCCTGCAAACCGCTGCAGGGGCAGCCTTCACTGTTCACCGCCTCCGGCGTGCCAAAACCCGCTTTTTACGGCGCAAGACTGCTTTCTCGCCTGCAGGGAGACCTGATCGGCTGGGGACAGAATTACCTTCTTCTCCGCAGACAGGATTCCCCCGGCACATATATTGCGGCAGCATACAATTACAGTGATGCCATTTGCCGTCTCTGCGCCAGAGAAGCGACAATTCACGAGACCTACGATGTCATCAACAACTATCATGATGAGCTGGATATCAGCATCACCCTGAAAAATATTTTCGGCAAATACATCATTACGCGGAGTTCCCTTGACAGCCGCAGCGACGTGTTCAATTTTATGTCCAAGCTGGGATTTCCTGAAACGCTGGAGCTGATCGACAACGCGCCGCTTCGCTATTATTCCATCCCAAGAACCGACGTTAATACAGAAGCTGCAGACAAAACACTTTCCCTGCGCTTCTCTCTGAAAGGCGCGGGAATACAGATCGTTACCATTCAAAAGAAAAGATAAGGCAGGTATAGACATGAATCATTCTTCCGCTCGCAGACTGGAAATCCTTTCTGTATTGGGGCTGCTTCTGGCCTCGCTCTTTTGGGGCATCAGCTTCCCCGCCATGAAACTGGCCGCAGGGCTTCCCACCGTATATATTCTTGCAGTGCGCTTTGCTGCGGCTGCAGTCATTCTGTCGCTGGCATTCTTCCGGCATTTCAGGAATTTTAACCCAAACATCCTGAAATACGCCTTTATCCTGTCAGTCTTCCTGTTTTTGATGTACTTTCTTGCTACGGTAGGCATCAAATATACCACATCTTCCCGAGCCTCGTTCTTTACCTGTATGACCTTTGTCACCGTTCCGGTGATCAATCTGATCTTTTACCGGGTGAAGTTCACCAGGATCACACTCATCAGTGTTTTGCTCTGCTTTGTGGGCATCTTTTTACTCAGCTATACCGACGATCTTGGCGGATTCGGCTTCAATACGGGCGATATCATCTGCATCCTTGCATCGGTTGCCGCTGCCATCTACATCATCCAGCTGGAAAAAGTCGCCAACGCAGACTGGATGGATTCGATTTTGTATACGATTTTTTTGATCGCCTTCATTTCGCTCTGGAGCTTTATCGCTTCGCTCTTTACCGGAGATTTTGCAAAGGGAGTCAATGATACGACGCCGTTTCTGCTGGGCGTGCTCCTGTTTATGGGGCTCTTCTGCAGCGCTGCTTCTACGCTGCTGCAATCCTTCTGTCAAAAGCATGTTCCGGCTAACCGCACAGGAATCATCTTCGCCATGGAACCGGCTTCCGGATGTATTTTCTCGCTGATCATCCTGGGAGAGGTAATGAGTCTCTATGCCTGGATCGGCGCTGTCGTCGTCATGATCAGCCTGCTCTACATGGAAATCGCTACGGGACGCGCAGAAGAAAAAACAGCAAAGCTTTCGCCAACCACCGATAAGGAAGGTTGAAAGCAAACTAACTTAACGACTGGCAAGCAGGACGCACAGCCGCAGACTGGACACAATATCCATTGCTTATCCTCCACAAATTATCTCACTATTCGCGCAAGTTTTTTCCTGTAAACATAAAACGCCAGAGCCATAGCAACAATCATATAGGCAAGCATAATAAGCCAGCCTTCCTTCGTCCCTAAAATACCTCCAACTGACGGATCCATGCTGAATACAACACCTCGAATCTGACTTAGTCCGTATGTGTTGGGGATTACTAACGCGATCGACCGTAATATGTCAGTAGAATATTTAATAGAAGCGGTTGCCCCTGAAAGGAACCACAACACCACTGTTGTAGCCATGGTAAAAACGGCTGCGCCGCTGAAGCTATCAGCAAGTAACGCAATAATTTCTGCGAAAAACACATAGGTCATTCCTAATATCAATAGCGGTAAGATCATGCCCGGTAAAAAGGCTGCAAGATTGATCCCCGTTATAAAATATACCA
>CALXJA010000022.1 GCA_944388465.1 uncultured Emergencia sp. | reverse complement strand
GTGCGTTGAATCTACGAATACCAATGATGTATCTACCAGCCCTTTCTTCATGCACTGCATAAGGATATTCTGGAATATCTGCTCGAAAAGGTCAGTACCTTCGAAACGTCTTTTGTAGTTCTTTCCGCATGTCTAAAAATGAGGTACTTTATCGCAACATCCAAGACCTAAAAACCATCTGTATGCCATGTTTACTTCAATCTCTTTAATCGTCTGCCGCATACTTCTGATGGCATACATATACTGTATCAGAGGGATTTTAATCAAGGTTACAGGATCGATGCTTGGTCTGCCATTATCGCGACAATATTTATCCTCTACTAAGTCATAAATGAAGTTGAAGTCTATGAGACTGTCTATCTTTCTGAGCAGATGATCCTGGGGAACGAGTTGCTCTATGGAAATCATCTGTATCTGATCATTTTTCTGTGGGGTTTTCGAGATCATTTTGAGGCCTCCTTATGAATATATTATACCATAAAATGAGGCTTATCGTTGTAATTTCAATAGATTCTATACTTTTTTACATGAGAAAACCCCGGACGAATCGCTCTTGTCGTCTGGGGTTTGTCTACAGTCTGAAAAGCCGGTATAAACCGGCTTTTCCTTACCTGTTTGTTTTATCTGGCGGCGGCCTTTCTGATAATCAGTCCGATCACCGCGCCGGCTGCAGCAGGAATCATCCAGCCGAGCCCCAACGAATAAAACGGTATCACATCCAATACTTTTTCAAAAGCGCCCAGGGACAGTCCTGCGTTTTTCAATCCGTCAAATATGCCGATGACAAACGAAAATACCATAGCCATCGCATAAGGCAGCGGACTGCTTCCGATATACCGTTTGATAAAGGACAGAAGCACCAGTGTGATGACCGGCGGGTAAACCATGACCAGAGCCGGGAGCGTAAACTGCAGCATGGTCGTCAGCCCTACATTCGATACCGCGAAGCTGAAAAGACATACTGCCGTCAGGATCCTGCGGTATGACCAGTCCGGGCGAAGATCATGGAAATAATCGGAAAATGAGGATGCCAGTCCGATGGACGTCGTCAGACACGCCATCAGAACTGCAAGTCCCAGCACCAGATTTCCAAAACGTCCTAACTGCCCCTCAACAACCGCCGTCAGAACCTGACCGCCGTTATCAAAACTCATCCCTACGGACGTCTGCGAACCGACGAAACCCAAAGCCAGGTAGACAAGCCCCAATGCGGCTCCGGCAAGGATCCCGGCAATCAGCGTATATTTGGCAATGCGCTCCGGTTTCTTTACTCCCATATCCCGAATGGAATTAATGACGACAATGGCAAACGCCAGAGCGGCAAATCCATCCAGCGCAAGATAGCCTTCAATGAGTCCCTTAAAAAACGGGATTTCCGCATACTCTCCCTGCGGCTCTCCCACTTCTCCAAAGGGATGAAATACGCATACAAGAAAAATTACTGCTATGGAAAGCAGCAAAACCGGCGTCAGAAACTTTCCGACAATGTCCACCAGTTTATTCGGATTGCGGCACAGCACATAGGTCAGACCGAAAAAGGCTGCCGTAAATGCAAGAGAAGCCCAGATCCCTCCTTCTCCATGAGTGAAGGGAATAACCGCCATCTCATACGCCACGGTTCCCGTTCTCGGCATAGCGAAAAAAGGGCCGATCAGTAAATAAATCAGCGCACCCATAAATATGGCAAATCTCGGTCCGATCAGTTTCCCCAGATCATCCAGTTTGCTTCCAACCAGCACAATGGCTGCTATGCCCAATACAGACAGCCCCGCATCAGAAACCACAAACCCCAGTGTTCCTTCAAAGAATTTATATCCGCTGAGATGTCCCAGCATCGGCGGAAAGATCATATTTCCCGCGCCAAAAAACATGGCGAACAACATCAATGAAAGCGAAATGATCTTTCCCGCACTCAGTTTCTCGTGATTCAATTTCCCTCTCCTATTATACGTTTTCCTGTTTTCCCATCCGAAAAGGAAAGCGGTTTTTACCGGAACCCACCGGAAGTAAATCGATGCCTCCGGCAACATTTCCACGTGATAAAATACGCAGAATGGAAATCATTCTGCGTATTCGTTCCCGTTTTCTTATTCTGCCGGTTCTTCTTCGACTTCCGGTTCAGCGGCTTCTTCTGCCTCTGTATCCTCTGCGATCACCTGATCGTTTGCATCAAGAGTTTCCTTGATGCTGAGACTTATCCGCTTTCTTTCCTTATCGATCTCCAGGATCTTTGCCTTTACTTCCTGGCCGATGGAAAGCTCGTCAGCAATATTGTTCACTCTCTTGTGCGCTACTTCAGAAATATGTACCAGTCCGTCAAGACCCGGTTCCAGTTCGACGAAAGCGCCATATTCCTTGATCTGTACAACCTTGCCGGACACGATCTGCCCAACCTGGTAATTGTCTTCGATCACAGACCATGGTTCTGGAACGGTCTGTTTCAGACCGAGAGAAATCTTGCCTTTTTCTTCATTCATCGAGAGAATCTTAACTCTGATCTTTTCTCCGATCTTCAATACCTCTTGCGGATGCTTCAGCTTGCCCCATGAAATCTCAGAGATATGAAGCAGTCCGTCAATTCCGCCTAAATCGACGAAAGCACCGTAATCAGTAAATCTCATCACTGTACCTTCAACAATATCGTCGACATGAAGGCTCTCCCAGATCGCAGCGATCTTCTTCTGTTTCTCTTCGTTAAGAACGATCTTGTGAGAAAATACTGCTCTGCCTCTTCTCTGGTCAACTCTGGTGACCTTGACATCGAGAACCTGTCCGATAAATTCGTCTGCATTTTCTACAAACTTATCCGACAGCTGAGAAAGCGGAATAAAACCGGTAACTTCCTTGTAGGCTGCGATCACGCCGCCGTTAACCTGTCTTATTACCTTAACAGTGATAATAGATTTATTTTCAAGAGCTTCGCTGATCTCGTTCCATTGCTCGTTAATCTCCAGCTTTTTCTTCGAAAGTAAGATTCCACCGTCGCCGTCATCAGTCTTGATAACCTTCGCCTGAATCTCATCGCCTTCTTTAAATAAATCAGTTAACTTCTGTCCTTCCTCTAAAGTTACTTCTTCCGCAGGAAGAATGCCGTCCTTTTTGCAACCCATATTGACAATGACTTCTTTTTCCGTTACCTGGTGTACTTTGCCGTCAACGATTTCGCCAGTGCGAGGTAGTCTCAAAGACGCGTCGATTTCCTCCATGAAATCTTCCATGGAATTCTTTTCGTTGGTGATAATTTCACTCATGTTAGCAATAACCTCCTTAATTACGCATTCGGGCGTTGACGCACCCGCTGCAACTCCTATTCTATTACATTTTTGCAATTCTTTCAATGGCAAATCTTTAATATTTTCTACAAAAAACGTTTTTTTACAGTTTTTTTTGGCAATTTCAAATAATTTTCGCGTATTGGAGCTGTTTTTCCCTCCGATGATGAGCATCAAATCAACGGCTTTCGACAGTTTCTCACACGAATCCTGTCGATCCCGGGTAGCGCTGCAGATGGTATTGTGGATTTCCGCCCTTATGCCTTTTCCTGCAAATACCTCTACGATCGTATCCAGCAGTTCCTTTCTGATGGTCGTCTGGCAAACAAGAAAAACAGAACCGTCTTCTATATCTTCCACGACGGACTCCGCTTCGCTGCGGCTGCCGACAACGAATGCCTTTCCGCTGCACCAGCCCCGGATACCGATCACCTCCGGATGCGTGCCGTCGCCGACAATAATTACCGTCTTCCCCGCTCTGCCCGCCTCGTCAACCAGCTTATGGATCTTCGCCACGAACGGGCAAGTCGCATCAACAATACGGACGCCTCGCCTGTCCGCCTGCAGAAAAAAATCCCGTGTCTCCCCATGAGAACGGACAATCACCGTATCTCCCGCCTCGGCTTCTTCTATTCCACTGATGCTGCATACGCCTTTTTTCTCCAGATCGTCGGTGACAAACCGATTGTGGATCAGCTGGCCACAGGTAAAGATCCGTCCTTCCTTCTGCTCCTGGATCTGCTTTTCCGTCTTCTGAATCGCCTGTCTCACACCGAAACAGAATCCGGCATGTTCTGCTCTAATTATTCTTTCCATATTTTTCCTCTAAACTTTCCAGAAATTTGCGGAATGAAGCCTCTGAACCATTCCGTCCTGGCGTATAATACCGTACACCGCTATGGTAAAGGTTATCGGGCAGATATTGCTGCGCCACATAGCCGCCGTAATCATGAGGATATTTATAGCCCTGACCAAAACCCAGAGATTCTGCGCCTTTGTAATGGCTGTCCTTCAAATGATCCGGCACATCGCCGGTCTGCCTGGTGCGGATATCTTCTGCCGCTCTCTCATAGGCGACCATCGCCGAATTGGATTTCGGAGACGAGGCCAGAAGAATCACCGCCTGACTCAGATTGATCACGGCTTCCGGATAACCGACCATCAGCGCCGCCTGCACGCAGGCATGAACGATAGAAATTGCCGACGGATAGGCCATACCGATATCTTCGCTGGCGATCACCAGCAGCCTGCGCCCTATCGTCTGAATATCCGCGCCTCCGTCTACGAGTCTGGCAAAATAGTGAATCGCCGCGTCCGGATCGCTCCCCCTGATGGATTTCTGCAGGGCAGACAGCAGATTGTAGCGATCGTCTCCCCGGTTATAAAAACCGATCTTACGCTGCATGGCTTCCCCCACTTTTTCTGCCGTGAGCTTCTGCGTCAGATCCAGGTTGTCCACGATAAAACCCAGCGTATCCAGCGCGACCCTGCCGTCGCCGCCGGAAAGCTCCGCCAGCAGCTCCAGAGCGCTTTCTTCATAAGATACATGCAGATTGCCGAAGCCCTTTTCTCTGTCTGACAGCGCCCGCTGAAGCAGTGTCAGCACATCTTTTCTGCTGAGACGTTTAAACTCATAAATATTTCTGACCCTGCTCAGCACCGCATTGTTTACGGCAAAATAGGGATTTTCCGTGGTACTGCCGATGAAGCGTATCACACCCTCCTCCAGCGCTTTCAGCAGAGAATCCTGCTGCAGCTTGTTCCAGCGGTGAAACTCATCGATATAGACATAGGTCGTCTTTTTTTCCAGTCCGAAAAACCGCAGCCTGGCATTATCGATCAGTTCCTTCAGTTCCTTTGTTCCGGCAGCCGAGGCATTGATCTCCGTAAAACGGCTGTCCATTTCCGCGGCGATGATTCTCGCCAGTGTTGTCTTTCCCGTGCCGGAGGGGCCGAAGAAAATAGCCGAATCAAACGTTTTGTTCTTTATGGCGTTGTACAGAAGTGATCCTTTATACAAAAAATGCTCTTGTCCTACGAAATCCTCCAGTTTATCCGGTCTCATTCTTGTAGATAATGGTATCATGTATACCCTCTTTTCTTTTTGCTGCGGCCTGCGCCTTTATCCATGCGGCAAGCGGCCGGTCGTTTATATTACGGTGATAAAAATACCTGATACCGCGTCTGTTTCGGTTTCCTTCAGTTTTTCCACAGCTTTGGATTTTGTTGCCAGCACATCACTGATGACCTTGTATTTTCCTTCAGACTTCCGGACACGCGCTTCAATTCCATCCTGTTTGAGCTGTACGACCAGTTCCTCTGCCCGTTCTCTCTCAGAAAAGACACCAAACTGCAGTGCATAGCCGCTTTCGTCTTCTGCGCTTGTCTTTTCCTGCTTTTCTGTGCTTTCTTCTGCGCCGCTTCCGCCTGTCTGTTTTCCGGTTTCCTCTTCGCCGCTTTCCTCTCCGCCGGTGTCCTCTCCGTCTTCTTGCTCCAGCAGCGAAGTCAGTTTTGAAGGAATATCCAGCTTCAAAACTTCTGTATCATAGCCTAAGATCGGCGCAATGATAAACCTGGCGGTCAGATACCCACAAATCACCGCTGCTAACATTATACCAATAAAACCCAGAAATTTCATCCCGGAATTTCCCCGTGCTCTTCTGTATCTGCGAATTCTTCTTCTCTTCACCGTACCGCCTCCGTTTCATTCTTTTCTTTCATCCTATGCGCCGGCAGAAAAAGTAGACATACTCTTTATATTCTATACAAAAAGAAAACAGCAGCCGCGGAAGCCTGCCTCCTCCGCAGATCTGCTGTTTTCCCTGCGCTTTACCTGCAAGACGCTTGCCCGGACACCGGTACCGGAAGCCGGATACAAGCAGCTTTTTATTTAACATCACATAAATAGACCTCTCTCCTCAGTTCCTCCAGGCGCCGGATCGCCGCTCTGTATCCGAATTCCTCCTTTTCTACAAGATCAACGGCTTCGTCGACATAGGCCAGACCTTCCGGCCGGCTCTTTTTCCGCAGACAGCGCAGATATTCCGCCAGCTTCCGCTCCGCCGGCTGCTTTTCAGTATCGATGCGAAAGATCAGTTTTATTTGTGAGATTCCCCTGTCAGCAAAAACCGTTTCTTCGTCGATCCGGTAAAGCTCCGGGCGAAGATATCGCTGCTCCGCCTGCCTGATTCCCCGCAGGATACCTGCAGCGGCCAGAAGAACATCACCTGTATCCATTTCCGTCATGGATGAAAGCAGGTGAAACCCCTCTGTTTTGTAGCAGCCGAGTCTCCCTCCGTCTTTTTCCAGAAAAGAACCGCAAAAAAACAGATCGCACAGGCCCAGCGTCAGAATTTCCGAAACATATTCTTCCATTTCGCCCTTTTCGTAAAAAATTTCCACATTACCGCGCATTCAGCCACCTCCGCATTTTGAACACGGTGTATAACCCTTCTCTACGGCATCAGATTTGGCGATTTCCGTATAATACTTGTCCACCAGTCTGCAATCCGACATATGATACGCCCTGCCGCTGGCCGTGAAACAGAAAACAGGCGTGCCGATCCGGGCTGAACTGGCATCACATCGTTTGCATGGCTTATATGCCCGTTCTGTTTCCTGCGACAGGTAGACCAACCGGCAATTTGCTTTTACATACTTACATTGTCCGCCGTGATAACGCTTTCCCCATTCCGGAAAAATATACACGGTCTTATCTTCATCAATACCGCTTCTTCCCGGTGGTATCCGATGAAGCTTCCCTGTAAACGCCCTGCCGGTGATCCTGCCATCGAAAACGACGGTGCTGCAAAAAGCAAAGGGGTTCGTTTCATCTATCGACAGACGAAAATCCAGGCTGAGCAAGTCCTCCATTTCCTTCGTTTTATATAAATAGCGGAAGCTTCTGACCTGAAAAGCGCTGGCGCGGGAGTGTTCTGCATATACCCGCTGTTTCAGCAAAACCGGAACTGCTGCCGGATTTTTGCGGAAAGGCGCTTTTATGCTCTCCATCCGCAGTTCATCAACTGCGGAAAACACCGTGTTTTCACAGGTTGCCATTGCCGGAACAATGGCGATCAGCATCAGCACAGCGACAATGAATACCGGAACGATGACAGCCGCCTCCACGATATAGCTGCCGCGTTTAGTACGTCTTTTCTGCCCCATATTCCTCTCCGTTTACGGACAGCGTGAACTGCACGCCGCCATTGTACTCTCTGAGCAGGAAATCATCATAATACATATAGCGCATATTCATCTGTATCAGATCCATGATACGCAGGATCCGTACATTTTCATCCACCGCATAGATGAACAGTTTCAGGTGATCTTCATAACTCATACCTTCTTCTATTCCGGTAAAAATATATCCGTCAGCCTTATTGGCAATGACAGAATCCAGATCCACAGCCCAGGTCGCCTCGGATTTCATGACAGAGACCTTATGGCCATTGAGCAGCAGCTTATAGTCGTTATAACTTTCTGCCAGCGCCCAGGCTGCCAGCAAGGCTTTCTGCGTAGCTGCCGCAGCCGGTCCGGGAGTAAGCAGCTGTGCGGCGGCCATGGCCGCCGCACTCTTCTGGGGGTCACGATTTATATAGAGAAAATTCAGCGCTTCCCGCACGGCGATGATACGGCTGCGTATGGCGGAAGCATTGGCGGCGTCGCTCTTTTTCCCGCAGATCAGATATTCAATTTCGTTTTCCAGATAGGTCTTTCCCAGCTCTCGGCTGTCAGTCTGATCTTTAAAGTAGGCAAAAATATACTGCTGGAGGAAATAACTGTCGCTGCCGCTCTTCACCAGTTCTCCGGGCGTCTGCCCCGATTTCAGCAGATCGGTGACCGACGACAGAGAAATACTTCTGTCACTTCCGGCAGACGGCAGTTCCGCAAGGATCGTACCGGCTGACGGTATTTGTTCCGGCTGACGGCTTTCTACTGCTTTCACCTCGCGGGCAGGCCGGATGAATTTTTCCGTGAAAACCAGCTTTCCCGCTGCGACAAGCTGCGGCTTCAGACATTCTGTATTGATCAGTGAATAAGGGAAAAGACTGCTGCGACAGCCGCCATAGTTTATGTATCTCTTCTCCTTAAACGATTCTTTTGCATAAAAATCGATCTTTTCGTTTACATCCGCCGGATAACCGTAATAGCCGAAAACGTTGTATCTTCTCTGCAGATTCAGGTCATATTCCGCTAAAACAGAGTCTGCCCACAAATTGCACAACGCTTCAGAAGCTCCGTGCACGGCTGTCTTTTTCGACGCTTCAATGAAAGCGGACAGTAAAAAGACCAGCGTCATAAAGAAAAGGCACACAAATACGGTTACCGAACCTCTCTTACTTTTTCTCTCCAAGACTGAGAAGCTCCCCTGTTCTTATCATATCTGCACCGCTGATCACGTAGATCCTGGCCTCTGTTTCTGTTTTCAGAAGCAGTTCCGCAATCCCGCCTATCTTCGAAGAGGTTTCTTTTTTTTTCTTTTCGATGTCGAAGACAGACGCCGGCGTCATTGCTTCCCTGACCAGCTGTCCATGCAGATCGACCTGTGTGCAAAGACAGGTAAAAAAATAGATCAGCAGCAGGATCATACTGAGTACAGTGAGAATCAGCAATGGCAGGATCATGGCGGCTTCCACCATCTCATCACCGCGTTTTCCCAGCATCAGCTGTTCAGATCCTTAAATGTATTATTGACAAATTCCGTGATTTCCGTCCGGAAAATCAATCCGATCGCAATAGCCAGTGCGATAAGTATCGCCACCTGTACCATTTCCATCCCTTTTTTATTGGTGAGCATGGCTCCTCCTTTCTGTCACATCTGCAGCATCGCCGGCGCAGCAGCCACCAGAATCAGTACCAGTAAGAGCACCGCCAGCGGGAATGACAATTTCGTCTCCGCTGCCTTTCCCTTCTCTTCTGCCGTTTTTTTCCGCTGTTCCCACAGCATATCGCTTTCCGCCGCAAGTTTATCGGTCAGATCGACTCCCTTGTACTGATTATCTGCCAGAATTGCCGTCAGTCGGGAAAACTCTCTGATTCCCAGCGTTTTCGCATAGCTCTCCATAGCGGCGATCAGACTGCTTCCTGTTTCCTGCGATCTGCGCAGCATATCTGCAAGGATCTCACTGAAGGGATCTTTTTTCTCTCTGACGGCGTGTCCTTCGGCAATTCGGAGAAAAGCGTCGTTAAAGATCAGACCGCTGTTTAACAGCAGCAGCAACTGGTTATTAAATCCCGGAAGTGCCTTCCTTATAGCGGCGGTTCTTTCCTCATTTTTACGCTTCACCCTCTGCTTCTGCCCCTGATACAGAAAACTGAGACCCAGGGGGAAGAACAGCAGACAGAGGACAAAAGAATAATCTTTCTGCCGCGACCAGCGGATCCGGCTCCCATCCTCAAGCTCCACCGGCAGCATAACGACTGCTTCTTCACTGTTTTCCACTTCGTCTGCCGCCTCCCGAAGTTTCTCCTGCAGCTGCTGTTCCGGCGTCATTTCCTCTGCTTTGCCGGAAACACTTTCGTTATCCCGCTTTTCCCCGCGCAGAGTAAGGATCATGTCCTCTTCTGCCTTTTCTCCCTCCCGTTCTATCTTTGCGTGAACGGCAAGGGCTGCGGAATCTCCAAGAGCGTCTCGCTTCACCGCCGCAAGATTTCCTTTTTCGTCAAAAATAAACTGACTGCCCCCAGCCGCTTCTCTTGCCAGCAGAAGACCGGTAAGCAGCAGAACGGCTATCCCCAGTAAAAGCACTTCTCTGCGCTTCTCCCTGCAAAATCCCGTAAAACTCTGCCACCTTTTTCTCCATTCATACTTCAATTCTCGTGATCCTTTCTATGACCACGCTGGCAGTCAGCGTCAGCCCCAGCGCTGCCGTCATCAGGATCCGCCCTGCCAGAGTGTGATACATGACATCAAGATAGTCTGCGGCCATCAGCTGCAGAAACAGAATGACCATCGCCGGCATAACGGTAATTATCCGTCCTTCTAATTTTTTCTGTGAGACCATGGCTTCAATTTCCCTCTCGATGCCGATTTTCTCTCCGATCACCGAGGCGGCTTTGTTTACCGCAAGCACAAGATTTCCGCCGGTTTCCCGGCAAGCACGGTAAACCTGAGCAAAATCCTCTGCATCCTCCAGACCGCTCCGGCGGGAAAAATCCGTCAGTACTTCCAGATCTGTCAAACCGGTTTCATCCATCCTCCGCAGCATATAGTCTGTTTCTGCCGCCATATCGCTTT
>CALXJA010000021.1 GCA_944388465.1 uncultured Emergencia sp. | reverse complement strand
CGAAGATCCGCAGGATTTCTTTCACCTTCGGCTGTGATACGGCGTGATACAGTGTAGACATCGTATATAATATGATCAGCGATATTCCATATACCAGACTGCAGCCTAAAGCCAGGGCACTGCCATGCGCCACCGACATGACCAGCATGATGACCAGACCGCCGATCGCCAGCGCCGCTCCTGCACCATGGCTGACACTGTTAAAAATCTCCTCTCCTACGGTATATCTCTTCAACGTTCTGTCAACTGTCATTTCTCTTCCTCCCCAAATCGTAATTATCAAAATTTCTTTATGTAGTTTTCATTACCATATTATAATATATTTTTAATCGTATTTCGTCAAGGAGAAAATCCCAATTATTGACCGGCATACAGACATTCTGTCATAAATATAGTATATGCCGATTTTCTACAGAGATACTCTGCCGAAAGATCTACAGCCACGGCAAAACAAAACGGCCAATCGCAGAGGCATTGTCCAGGCTCTGCTGATCTGTCTGTCCCTGATCCGCTTCCGATCTTCCCGTCCTTCTGTTCCTGCCAAAACCGCTCAAAAACGAACCGAGCTCTGAAGACAGAGTCTCCAGAGCTTATAAAGGAGGCGGCGTTGCGCCGCAAGAAAAAAAGTTGACAAAAATCGATCTTATCTTTATCCGTAGCAAAGACAACAGCAGCAGAACCGGCAGACAGATCTTGCCGGCGCCAATGCGGCAGACGCTATCTCTCTTCGATCTCTTTGATCAGCGCCGGCAGCTGCCGGAAATCATCAATGATATAATCCGCACCGCATTCTCTGTATACGGCGCGAACGCTTTCCGCCAGCGCCAGCCTTTCCTCTGCAGAAAGTTTCCGGTATTCGTCTTCAGAAAGTCCGGCTATAGAACTGCCCTCCACTACTCCCACGGAAAGCAGGCCGGCATTTTTCCCTTCTTTAATGTCCGCCGCGGTATCGCCTACCTTGATGGCTGCATCGACAGAGGAGACTCCCAGCGCCTCCAGGTTTCGGAAAATCATGTAGGGATAAGGACGCCCCTTGTTCCCCAGCATATCCGGCGTAAACCAGGCATCCGGCGCATAGCCTCTTTTTTCCGCCTCTGCCGTGACGATTTCCATCATCTGCTTCGTGTAGCCGGTCGTCGACCCGATCCTGATGCCCTGCTCCCGCAGCTCGCTCACCGCTTCCCGTACAAACGGCTTCGGTTCAGCAAAGTCGTGCAGAATATCCAGAATCGAGGTCTCGCTGACGCTGTACACCTGATCAACGTCGGACGGTACCCACGGCCGTCCATGCACCCGTTCCCACTCGGCCGCAATTCTGTCCATCTGCATCATGGTATAGACGTGATCCCATTTCAGCATGCCCATCGGCCTTCTGACCTCTTCTGTCGTCGGCGTAATGCCAAAACGCTGGAAGGCCGCAATAAAAGCCTGTACCGGCGCCATGGAACCGAAATCCACCGTGGTTCCCGCCCAGTCGAAAATAACCGCTTCAATTAATATAAATGGTATATCCATCATCTCACCCTTTGTACTTTTTCTACAAACCGCTCTGCTCTGCTGCTTACAAACGCGTATTTTTCTGCCGGAACATATTTCCGAAACGGATGACCGTTCCGCCGTTTCCTCTGCATTTTAACGCACAAAGGTAAAATCCGCATAACGTCTACATTAAATGTAGGTAAAGTGCGGGTCGCAGAAAAGAAAAACAAGCCGAAAAAGAAAAAGAAGGTCTGCCCTGTACACTGTCTGTAAGGCAAACCTTCTTTTGTTTATTCTTCCTCGGCTAATGCGATCTGCAGCATGATCGCACATTCGATCCTCTTTTTAAACAGTCTGCAGCCGTAGTCATAGACTCCGCGGATACTGCCGGAAGCATGCCAGGCGTTGGCAGCACATCCGCCGCTGCAGTAAAATCTTGCCCAGCAAGTGCGGCATTCCTCTCTGGCATAGACATTGCACAGCTTGAACTCCTGCTGTAAATTCTGTGCGGTGATCCCCTGCCAGATATCTCCCATCTTGTACTGTTCATCCCCTACAAACTGATGGCACGGATACAGCTCTCCCTGCGGCGTTACAGCAAAATACTCCGTTCCGGAGCCGCAGCCGGAAATCCGCTTGTAGATGCAAGGACCATGGGACAGATCCAGCATGTAATGATAGAAGGTAAATCCCCGTCCCTCACGGTGCCGGCGGATCATTTCCTCTGCCAGTATTTCGTACTGACGGAAAAGTTCCGGAAGATCTTCCTCGGTCAAGGCAAAAGGGTCATCCGGCGGACAGACTACCGGCTCCATGGAAAGCTCCGTAAAACCCAGATCTGCCATATGGAAAATATCCTTCGTAAAATCCACATTGTTATGGGTGAAAGTTCCCCGCATATAGTAGTCTCTGCCGCCTCTTGCCTGAACCAGCCGCCGGAACTTCGGAACGATCATGTCGTAGCTGCCCTGATCATTTATGGTTCGGCGCAGCCTGTCGTGCACTTCTTTCCGGCCGTCCAGGCTCAACACGACGTTGTGCATCTGCCTGTTGGCAAATTCGATGACGTCGTCGTCGATGCCTACGCCGTTGGTCGTCAGCGTGAATCGGAAATTCTTTCCTTTTTCTTTTTCTATGCTCCGGGCATAAAGCACCAGATCCTTGACCACCTGCCAGTTCATCAGCGGCTCACCGCCGAAAAAATCCACTTCCAGATTGCGCCGGTCTCCGGAATTTTCTATGAGAAAGTCCAGCGCTCTCTTTCCCGTCTCAAAGCTCATCAGTGCCCGTTCACCGTGAAAACTGCCCTGAGCGGCAAAGCAATAGCTGCAGTTCAGATTGCAGGTATGCGCCACATGAAGACACAGCGCCTTGATCTTCGTATGCCGGTTTTTCAGATCGAAGGCATTGGGTTCATAAATATCCTCGCTGAACAGCTTTCCCTGCAGCGTCAGCTCCTGAATATCTGCGATGACTTCCCGGATCTCTTCTTCGTTAACATCCGGACGTCCGGCATATTTTTCCAGGATCGATCCGATGACCTTCTCTTCGCTGATCCGGGAGAGAAGTCTCTTCTCACCGCCGGAAATGCCTTCGGCGGAGCCTTCTCCTCCGGAAACGTGCGCTCTGCCATCTGCAATTTCCTCACAAAAAAGTTGGATGATGTCGTATGCCACATCATCCACTACATGTACGGAACCGCTGTTGACGTCTAAAACGATAGGGTATCCGTTTAGTTTATATTGATGGATCATCAGTTCTTTTTCTCACAGGCCTGATTCGCTACGCCGCAGGAAGTCTTGCAGGCAGACTGGCAGGAAGTCTGGCACTCGCCGCATCCGCCTTCTTTGAGGCTCTTTTCCAGGTTTCTTGTTTCTATCGTTTTGATTCTTTTCATCTTGATCTCGCCTTTCTTTCTAAAATTTGCTCCTTTTATCTTACCGATTTCCGTAAGGCTTGTCAAGTAAAACACTCAAGGCGGGGCTTCTGCCGGCCAGGTTTACCTGTTTTTTACACACAGTTTACGCCGCTGTGATAGCCTTCCTTCTTTTTTTACGCTATGATAGCTTCAGTAGATGAAGGTACAGACAGGAAAAACGGAGGTGTAATCCATGAGCAGGCAGATTCTCATATCCCTTATTCGATACTTATGCACAGGTACAGGACTGGTTCTGTTCTGTCTTCCGGCGCTGCTGTCACTGGATGTACATACATACCGGTACTTTATCTGTTTCGGTATCATCACCGCTTCCATGGCCGTGCTTCTGCCTCTGCTTCTGAAAGAAGCCGGACGAAAACAACGCAGCTTTTCATACAGGGTAAAGTATCGGTATACTGCCCTGCAGAAAAAAGCTGCTTAACATAAATTCGCAATTGCCTTCTTTGCCGCAGACAGTTCTCTGCCTGTGGTAAACATTATAGGACCTCTCACATACACACAAACAGCAGATCGGAGAGCAATGGATATCTCCGGTCTGTTGTTTTTTGCCCGCTAAAGCCTTCCCGCCCGAATATACCGGTTTCCGTCAGTCTGTCTCTTCGGCCTTCAGCGTTTTGCCTTGCAGCGATGTACGGTTTTTCCGTTTTCATCATCACAGGTGCAGGCGCCGCAGATGCCTTCGCCGCAGCACAGATTCGCATTGTTCGGCCGTACCACCGCATGTTCTGCCGCCTCTTCGATCTGCTCTGCATAGTATGGAGAGGTCAGCGCAAAAACGTTTCCGCAAACTTCCGCTTCACCGCAGCCGGTTCCTTCCTCTGCAAAGGAACGGACATGCAGGGAGCCTGCCGGCAGATCGCCGAAATAGTCCCGCAGGAAATCCATCCCCACCTTTTCGGTGTCTACATACAGCTGTGCATTTTTTAACCAGCGCCGGTACCGGCCTCCGCCGTCGAGAAGGTTGCGCAGAGGCGCGATGGCTATGCCTCTGGCGAAAACAGAAGCGCCGCAGGTTCTGTCGTCGAGACTGCCCAGACCGCAGAGTCCGTTGTAGTAAATCCCTCTGACGACCACGGCCGTCTCTGCCTGAAGCAGTGCGCCGCTCTTTGGGCCGCTGCCGCAGACTCCCAGGTGGATCAGCCCTTTTTCCGGCTCGGCTTTCAATACCGATACCGGCATGTCGTACCATGGGTCTGCACCTTCTGCCCTTGCAAACACATAGGCTCCGGCGGTCTGTGCCTTCTGACAGAATCCCCTGTCTGCTTCCAGCAGAAAAACACAGAAGCTCTCGCTGTACCGGCGAACGGTATGTACAGCAAGCCGCCGTTCCCTGCGGACATCTATTTTCTGTCTCCCGTTTTGCTGAAACAGTGTATATATGCAGGTTCCCTGCCAGCTGCAATCCTGGCAGCTTCCGCCCGACAATCTGCCGCATATCAGACACTTTCCGTATTCGGCCAATGCGCAGGGACAGCCTTCACGCCCCGCATCGATACATTGTTTATTCTTCATCTGCACACCCCTTTACTTGAAATCCATAATCCAGCAAACGATAAGCGTCGTTGAACCAGTCGCCATCGTTCAGTACCACACAGATCAGTTCCGTATCCTGGCGGCGGGCCGAAGCGACCAGTGTTCTGCCGGCCTGTTTTGTAAATCCGATTTTTATCCCTGTCGCGCCTTCGTACTGAAACACCGTTTTATTCTTGTTGGTATATTCCTTCCAGGTTCTGGCGGAAACGATCTTGCGAAACGTTTTGTTTTTCATGGCGCAGCAGGCGATCTGCGCCAGGTCTCTCGCTGTCGTATAATGCTCCTTGTCGGGTAAACCGCTGGGATTGGTAAAATGCGTACCGGTGCAGCCCAGCGACTTCGCTTTTTCGTTCATCAGCTGCAGAAAATGCCGGGTGTTTCCGCCCATAACCTCTGCCAGCGCTGCGGCTCCATCGTTGCCCGATCGCAGCATGACCCCGTACAGCAATTCCTCAATGGTCTTTTCCTCACCGGCTTTCAGATAAAGAGACGATCCCTCGACCCCTTCCGCTGCTTTGGGGATCACCACCTTTTCCTTTATGGAAATGTCATACTGCCGGCAGAGCTCCAGTGTGACCAGAGCCGTCATTATCTTGGTGGTACTGGCCGGAAACGCTTTTTCGTCAGCATTTTTCTCATAAAGCACCTCGCCGGTTCCCGCATCCATTAAGATCGCCTTCTGGGCGCTGACTGCCGGAGGTGCGGGAATATCCTCTGCCCCGGCTCGGCTGACCGGTTCCGCCATGTAATCGAATAGCATCAATCCCAGCAGAAAGGCCAGACCGATGCCGATGATCATCGCCGCTTTTTTCATCGTCAACCCTCTTTTGCCTGTTTTTTTGTTTGCCTGTATACCGACCTTTTGCCAGGCGTATCGGCAAAGTTTTCGTTCCACGAAAAAAACTCCTGTATCATTTTATTTGCACAGGAGTTTTTTATTCCAGATTTTTATGCGGTTAAACGCACACGCCAGCGCGGTAGCGCCTTAGCGGTGATTCTTTACGGCTTCCGCTATGCGGCGCAGACCTTCCTCCAGTAAGGTTCTCGGCATAGCCAGATTCAGGCGTACAAAGCCTGCGGCATTGGCGACAAACAGCCGGTCTCCGCCTTCCAGCAGAACGCCGGCCTCTCTGGCAAAGAACAGCGGAAGATCCTCGACATCCGGCAGACAGCGGCTCAGATCTACCCAGGCCAGATAGGTGGCATCCGGAATATGGAATACCGCATCCGGCAAATTTTCTTTTAAGAACTGATCTACAAAACGGAAGCTGTCGTCCAGATAGGCCTGCAGCTGATCGAGCCATTCCTCGCCATACTGGAGCGCCGCCTTGTTGGCCGCGATGGACAGCGGATTCAGATTGCCTGAGGTATTATCTCTCGTTTTGAACTGCTCCCGCAGTTTTTCGTCACGGATGATGATATGAGACATCATCAGGCCTGCAATATTGAACGTCTTGCTGTTGGCCATACAGGTGACCAGACGTTCATAATCCGGCATGATCTTTCCCATCGGCGTGTGCTTTATTCCCTGACGAAGCAGATCACAATGGATCTCGTCGGAAATGATCCACAAATTGTTCTCCTGAACGATCTGTGCCACTCTGCTCAGTTCTTCTGTCGTCCAAACTCTTCCTGACGGATTGTGCGGATTGCACCAGATAACCAGTTTTACCGCCGGATCCGCGGCCTTCGCTGCGAAATCGTCAAAATCTATAGAAAATCTTCCCTCTTCATATTTTAACGGCGAGCAGACCAGACCGCAGTGATTGAATCTCGTCGCATTGCGGAACGGGCCATAGGACGGTGTAACGATCAAGACCTTCTCCTCTTCGCTGACCAGATGTCCGGTCAGGCGGTACAGCGCAGGGACGATACCCGGCGAATAGCAGAGCTGTTCTTTCGGGAAGCTCCAGTCAAATCTTCTGCGGCACCACTGATCCAATGCCTGATAATACTCCGGATCATAATCCATGGTATAGCCCAGGATCAGCTTATCCGTCCTGTCCTTGATCGCCTGACGGATTTCCGGCGCAACAGCAAATTCCATATCGGCAACCCACATGCGGATAAATTCATCGTCTGCATAAGGCAGCTCTATCTCTCCGTCGCCAAAGATATACTCACGAAACCCTTCGACATTCTCTGCGTTGGTATTTCTTCTGTCAATTATCGAATCAAAATCGTACTTCATCATCCTGACCTCCCGTTTTTCTACAATTCTGCAGCTGCATATCAAGCCCCGCAAATCTGCAGGCGTCAGCGGACACGGCCGTTTTTGCCTTGTCACCCGTCTGCCGCCATTTCTCTATGGTCATTATAGGGTACTGGTTTTTACTTGTCAATAATTTATTCTTAATTTGATAAAAAATTATTGACCATTGCCGCAGAATAGAGTAAACTGTATTCATACAGAGGGAAAAAATATCCTTCACACGTTATTTTTAATGGCAGGAGATAGAGCAGATGAACAGCAGTCTCAACAAATACATTCCTCTTGTGGAATTTATCGGCGAAGCCTGCGGAGCAGATTTTGAGGTTATCCTCCATGATACGGAAAACCCCGAACGCTCCATTATCGCTATCAAAAACGGTCATCTCAGCGGCCGGGAGATCGGCGGCCCCATGACCGAACTGGCGCTGAAGCTGGCTCGCAAGGAAGAGTACCGGGACAGAGATTTTATCGCCGGTTACGAAGGACGGCTGCAAAACGGCAAGCGATTCATCTCTTCCACGTTTTTCATCAAAGAACAGGAAAAGCTGATCGGCATGCTCTGCATCAATTTCGATCCCTCTGCCATCTCTGCGCTGTCGGGGCAAGTACAGAAACTTCTGGATTCCTTCCATATTATTTCCGGCAGCAGAGAGAACAAAAGTGATTATACAGAGGTTCTGGATAACTCTGTCAGCATGCTTTCCCGTTCCATCATTGACGAAACGATCTCGTCGCTGGCTGTACAGCCTGACCGGCTCACAGCTTCCGAAAAACAGGATGTCATTGCCGAGCTGAACGAGCAGGATGTATTCGCTACCAAGGGCGCTGTCGCTCAGACTGCGCGCAGGCTGAATATTTCCGTACCCACCGTATACCGCTATCTGAAAAAGATCCGTGATGAGCAGCGTTAAAACACTGCTTTTGTAAATCATCTCCAATACAGGTAAACTGATATTATGTAAAATAATATAATATAACAATTTTATATTTTACCATTTTACCTATTGGAGAATTTCCCAAACGGGAAAAGGAGGTAAACATGATTCGAAATATTATTGCAACAGATAAGGCTCCGGCCGCCATCGGACCTTATGCACAGGCCAACGCAGCCGGTGAATTTATCTTCACTTCCGGTCAGATCCCTATTGATCCGGCCACCGGCAAACTGGTGGAAGGCGGCATCGAAGAACAGACCCGGCAGGTCTTTGCCAATCTGAAAGCTGTACTTGAAGCCGGCGGCTCTGAC
This sequence comes from uncultured Emergencia sp., assembly GCA_944388465.1. GTDB lineage: Bacteria > Bacillota > Clostridia > Peptostreptococcales > Anaerovoracaceae > Senimuribacter. The sequence continues at coordinate 4,864 of CALXJA010000021.1, read as the reverse complement.
CTTTCCCGCGTGATCAAAACCACCTGCTTCATGGCTGATCTGGGCGACTTTGCGCGCATGAACCAGATTTACGCCGAATATTTCCCAGACGGCGCTTATCCTTCCCGTTCGGCTTTCCAGGTCGGCGCGCTGCCGATGGGAGCGATGATCGAAATCGAAGCGATCGCAATGAAATAAAATTTTTTCAACCGAGCTCTCGATCTTATGAGAGCTCTTTGATTTCTTTTCGTATGTCTGACGATGAAGAAAGAAGACTTTTTTCTTTTTTCTCCATGCGAATAATTAATGTTCTGCGCTCCGATCCCTCTGCTTTCAACGTTCGCTTTACCGGTAATTTCAATACAGGCTGCTTGACAAGATAAATTCCGGGTATTATAATAAACATGAGTTAGCTTAAACTAACCGCTTGTGAAGGCAGCACCTTTTATTCTGCGGCGGAGCTTCGGGTGGCGTAATCAGGAAAAAAGATTGTGATCGGCGTATGTTAAAAGAGTACTTATTCAGACAAAAATCCAATTCTATATGTTGGAGTGACGATATACCGGGAATCAAAACCTGTCGCTTTACGTTGTGCACAGCGGGAGACGATGAACTCGTGCCGGTCTCTGTATGCGGGGAACCGCTCCATTTCGAAGCGGTTTTCTGTACGAAAGGCCGGCTGGTCATCCAGCCCTTTCAGCACGCTCCGCTTACTTTAGAAGCGCCGGGGATCTTCCTTCTCTCCGACAGCTCAGGACTCCGCAGCTGTCGGTGCAGCAAAGATCTGAGCGGCATCTTCATAACGGTAGACGCAAAAGCCGCACAAAAAAGCCTGCAGGCCATCTGTTCCGCCCTGTGGATGCGCCTCGATACAAAGAATGTCCGCGATCGGATGGTCGCGGCAAACGTCTGGATCACTCTGTCGGGGACACCATGGGCGCAGACATTCTTTGAAACCATGACACATCTGTCCGATGATGCACAGGAACGCTATTGCGTTCTCAAATCGGTAGAACTGCTATATCTCCTCTGCTCCGACCTTCCTGTTCCGAATGGATCAGCAGATGAGCCCAAAGGCGTATCCTACAGAATGATAAAGATCAGAGATTACATGCAGGAACATCTCGCAGAGAAGATCACGATTCAGCTTCTCTGCAGAAAATTTCTCGTTTCCCCTACGTTCTTAAAAGAAAACTTTCGCCGCGCCTATGGGATGCCGATCCACACCTGGCTGATCCGGCAGCGCGTAAAACATGCACGGGAATTGATCTGTACAACGGAAATGTCGATTCAGGAAATCGCACAGACTGTAGGATATGAAAGCATCAGCCAGTTCAATGCAGCGTTTAAGAGGTACTACGGGCTCACTCCCGGTCAATACAGAAAAATGTCGGAAACCGAAGCTTTATGTCCGTTCCCGCAGTGACAAAGCGGTAAATCCCCTGCTATAATATCGGGAAGCATAAAACATCAGATATGCAAAAGGAGTAACTTCAATGAAACAGCATCGTTTTTGGGCCTGGGGCGCTGTGATCTGCATGATCATGGTCATGATCACCGGCTACAAAAGGAAATAAAGGAAAGGAAGAATCATCATGAAGATCTATACGAAACTGGCCTTCTTTGCAGGCGGTACATTATTCGGCTCCTTCGGCGTAGAACTGCTGTCCGGCAAGAGTGCAAAAAAAGCCTATGTCCATGCGACGGCTGCCGGTCTGCGGGTGAAGGATCGGATCATGCAATCCGTAACGACCGTACAGGAAAATGCCTCCGATATTCTGGCCTCTGCCAAAGAATTGAATGAGGAGCGGGCGGAAAAAGAAGCGAAGGAAGCCGCCGCCGCTAATCTGGAGAGTGAAGAAGCCTAAACTGCGCAGAGGGAGCCTCTCGAACGGCTCCTTTTTTCGTGAAGGAGAAACTTATGAAAGCAACCATATTACATGAAAGCCGGGGACGCATCCGGCTGAGACTGCAGCAAAAGCAAATGACCCTCGCACAGGCGGATCTTTTAGAAGCATGGCTGCAGGAAAAACCATGGATCCGGCAAGTCATCGTCCATGAACGTACCTGCTGCGTCATCCTGTATTACGACGGAGATCGCCAGATTCTGCTGGACACGCTTCGGCACTTTTCCTGGAGTGAGGCGGAGCGAACCACCTCGCTTCCCGCTCACAGCAGCCGGGCGCTGAACCGGGAATTCGAAGAGAAACTGGTGGGAAAAGTTCTTTGCAAAGCTGCCTGCACGCTGTTTCTTCCCTCACCGCTGCGGATCGCCCGCATTCTCTGGCACACGATCCCCTTTGTACGCCGGGGACTCGGCTGCCTGTTCCGCCGCCGTATGAAAGTCGAACTTCTGGACGCTCTGTCCATATCCGTTTCCGTCTTTCGAAAAGATTTCGGAACCGCCGGTATGGTCATGTTCCTGCTGGAGATCGGTGAATTGCTGGAAGATTGGACACGAAAAAAATCAGTGGCAGACCTTGCCCGGTGTATGTCTCTGAATACAGATCGTGTCTGGCTGCGCACCGAACAGGGAGAAACGCTGGTTTCCGTATCGCAGATCCGGCCAGGGGATACCGTCGTGATACGAGCCGGCGGAATAATTCCCATGGACGGCCTGGTGTTGGAGGGGGAGGTTACCGTCAATCAGTCCTCCCTTACCGGAGAATCCATTCCGGTTCCCAAACGTCCCGGCGGCGCAGTTTATGCCGGAACCGTCGTCGAAGAAGGCGAATGTGCTTTCGAGGTAAAGCATGCTTCCGGTCAAAGCCGCTATGACCAGATCGTCCGCATGATTGAGCAGTCGGAACAGATGAAATCAGAAGCCGAAAGCAAAGCTGCAAACCTGGCGGATCAGCTGGTTGCCTATACCTTTGCGGGAAGCCTCCTGAGTCTTTTATTCACCCGGAATGCAGCCAAGGCACTGTCCGTGCTGATGGTAGACTTTTCCTGTGCGTTAAAACTGGCTATGCCTCTGGCTGTCCTCTCTGCCATGCGAGAAGCGGGACGTGCCCACATCACCGTCAAAGGCGGAAAATTTCTGGAAGCGGTGGCTGCCGCCGACACTATTGTCTTTGACAAGACCGGCACCCTGACTCACGCCTGCCCGCAGGTGGCGCAGGTGGTTCCTTTCGGAGGAAAGGACGAGCAGGAAATGCTGCGGTTGGCCGCCTGCCTGGAAGAACACTTCCCTCACTCCATGGCTAATGCTGTGGTCGCAGAAGCAAAGCGCCGCGGCCTGAAACATGAAGAGTATCATTCCAAGGTAGAATATCTGGTTGCTCATGGGATCGCCAGCACCGTCAACGGGGAGAAAGTTCTGATCGGCAGCGCTCATTTTATATTTGAAGATGAACAGTGCCGGATTCCAGAGGGCGAACAGGAGCGATTCCGTGCTTTGCCGCCGGAGTATTCTCATCTGTATCTGTCCGTTGGCGGAGAATTAGCCGCCGTGATCTGTATCTCCGACCCTCTGCGGGAAGAGACGAAAGACGTCCTGAACGAACTGCGCGCGCTGGGGATACAGCGTGCTGTCATGCTTACCGGCGACAGCCGGAAAACCGCTGCCGCCATCGCTGCACAAGCCGGTGTTGACCATTTTTGTGCAGAAGTACTTCCTGCGGATAAGGCAGAATATATCTCACGGCTCCGGCGGGAAGGGCATACCGTTTTGATGGTAGGCGACGGAATCAACGACTCTCCCGCTCTATCTGAGGCGGATGCCGGTATTGCCATCAGCGACGGTGCGGCCATTGCGCGGGAGATCGCAGATATTACCATTGCAGCCGACAATCTGTGGGAACTGGTAGAACTGCGTCGTATCGCGATGGCGCTTATGAAACGCATCCATTCTAATTACCGCTTTGTTATCGGGTTTAACGGAATGCTGATTGCTCTTGGCGCAGCAGGATTCTTACCGCCTGCAGCCTCTGCCGCCCTGCATAACCTTTCTACCTTAGGCGTCAGTCTCCGAAGTATGAGCAATCTTACCTCTCCATTATCCTTCGGAGAAAAAAAAGGATAATATCTGTTTTTACAGAAGGATCTTCCGCTGCGGTCGCAGCAGAAGATCCTTTCTACTGAACCGGCTTATTCCCAGAGTGGTTTCCGTATAGTAAAGGATACGCTAAACAGACTCTATACGTCGTAATCCATGTCAGATTCTTTTATCCGGTGGAAATAAAAAGAGGAGGAAACGGCCTCTCCGGCTATTCCTCACTCGTACTTTTTTTCCTTCTTCAAATGTGCCAGCAGCGCCTGACAACCTGCCTCTATATCGGAAAACGCCGCATCGAAATTCCCGGTGTACCATGGATCGGCTATATCGCGCGGCTTTCCGGTGAAATCCAGAAGCCGGTATATTTTACCCTGAGGATCTTCCGGAAGGATTCGGCGCAGTCCGCGCAAATTCTCGCTATCCATAGCGATCAGATAATCGTACCGCCGATAATCCTCTTTGGTGACTTGCCGGGCTTTTCGCTTTTCATAAGGGATTCCGGCCTCGCGAAGCTTCTCTTTCGTTCCGTAATGTATATCGTTTCCGATTTCTTCCCGGCTGGTGGCCGCAGATGCGATCTGAAACTGCTGCTCCACATGCAGGCGGGAAACCATGTCTTTCAGCATAAATTCCGCCATAGGACTGCGGCAGATGTTGCCGTGGCAGATGAATAGTACTTTTATCATATATTTAAAACTCCTTGAAAACGCTGATTTTCCTTGATTTTACGCCACTTTTCGGCATTTCTACGACAGAGGCATTACAACCATAACTTGGTATAACTACGCTTATTTTGGCTTGTTTTTGCCATCATTTGTCGTAAATTCTGTCGTAAATTCAAAAGATTTACGACACGCACCTTTTACGGTGCGTTGTCGATTTCTTAGA
>CALXJA010000020.1 GCA_944388465.1 uncultured Emergencia sp. | reverse complement strand
CTGTATTGCAGCTTCTTCGCTATGCACAGCAGAATGAATACGAAGAACATGATCATGTCTATCAGGATTTTGCCCGGATCGCAATGGAAGAGGGCTTTCCGGGCGTAGCCGATTCTTTCGCCCGGATCGCAGAGATCGAAAAGGTTCACGGTGATCGTTTCGGTTTTTTTGCCGATCTGTTAGAAAACAACAAACTGTTCGTTTCGGAATTTCAGTGTCAGTGGATGTGCCTCAACTGCGGTTATGTGTTTGAGGGAAACGCTGCGCCGCAGAAGTGCCCGGTGTGTCAGCACGATCAGGGCTTTTTCCTTCGGCTTGAACTGGCACCGTATACAAAAAATAACTGATTTACGGAAAAGGCTTATTTATATGAAGAAAACGAAAAAGAAGGCTGCGGTTCAGCCTTCTTTTTCTGCCAGCACATCATCCAGAATCATCTGCAGATCTTCTCTGCAGCCTCCGCACTTATCGCCGACTTTAGCGACAGCGCAAAGATCCTGCAGGTTGTCGACGCCGGTCTCCCGGATCACATCTTCAACTTCACCGCGGGTTTTGTGGTAGCACAGACATACTTCGTAGTCGCGGGAACGTTTGTCCATCGTCATTTCTCCTTTCGCCTTGTGTATATTGTAAAGCGTTCGCTTCACGCGCGCCGGTATTTTGGCGGATCGAAATTTATTATATCATAAGCGGCAGTATATCACCAGTCCTGACACTTTAACTATTTAAATATCACAGCTTCTTCACAGAACGGAAATGAAAATCATACAAATCAGCGCTACAATACAGATAAAAGAATCGGAGGGGAAGCAATGAACAGTTGGAAATACAAGCTATATCGATTCATGCAGGGCAGGAGAGGTCTGGACAGCTTCGGCCGTTTTCTACTGATCTGCGGCGTTGTGCTGATGTTTGCCGCTATGCTTTTTACAAAAATTCCTGCCGCTTACTATATCATTTATTACTTTGGCCTGGCGCTGTTTATTTATGCCTATTTCAGAGTCTTTTCCCGCAACCTTTACAAGAGAGAGGCCGAGAACAATCGCTACCTTGCGTTGAAATACAAGCTGACAAAGGGAAGAACTCTCAGCCAGCGCTTATATGAGAGAAAGACCTATGCGTACTTTAAGTGTCCGGGATGCGGACAGAAGCTGAGAGCGCCCCGGGGAAAGGGGACGATCAAGGTCAAGTGCCGCAAATGCAGCACAGAATTTATGAAGAAAGTCTGAGGTGAAGGACTGTGTCTGAAACACAGTCTTTTTTTGTGGATTTTTTCTGCAAGAAACGCTATAATCAAAATGATTTAAATTTTTCTCTTTGTGAACTGAAGGTAAGCGGTATGGAGAACGAGAGCATGAGAATCGCAGTTTTAAGTGAGCAAAGCAGTGCAGATGGCAATAAAGAGGTGAAATTATGCGAAGAACAAAAATTGTATGCACGATCGGTCCGGCGTCGAAGGACAGAGAAACACTGCGAAACATGCTGAAGGCAGGAATGAACGTGGCGCGGATAAATTTTTCCCACGGCAGTCATGCAGAACATGAAGAAACGATAAAGCTTTTCCGCAGCGTAAGAGACGAGTTGGGCGTACCGGCAGCCGTGCTGTTGGATACCCGGGGACCGGAAATCCGAATAGGGAATTTTATCAATGGAGAAGAATATCTGGAAAACGGACAGACATTCACCATTACGACCAGAGAAACAGAGGGGACAAAAGAATGTGTATCCGTTTCGTATAGAGATCTGCCCAAAGAAGTTGAACCGGGAAATCTGATCCTGATCAACGATGGAAAGATCGTGATCAGGGTGACCCGAACTACAGAATCCGAGGTGCAGGGAACCGTGCTTCACGGCGGAAAAATCAGCAACCACAAGGGGATCAATCTTCCGAATGTCAATCTCCGGATGCCTTATATGAGCCGGCAGGATGAACAGGATCTTCTGTTTGGTATTGCTCACGATGTGGATTATGTCGCGGCTTCCTTCGTGCGCTCAGCCGAGGATGTAAAAGCGGTGAGGGAAATTCTCGACCGTAACGGCGGTCAGGATATCAAGGTGATCGCAAAAATCGAGAGCACCCAGGGCGTGGAAAATTTCGAGGAAATTTTACAGCTGGCTGACGGGATCATGGTAGCCCGCGGCGATATGGGAGTAGAGGTGGCTTATGAAAAACTTCCGGGAATCCAGAAGCGTTTTATTCGCCGCTGCGTACAATCGGGAAAAATCGTTATTACAGCGACACAGATGTTAGAATCCATGATCAATACGCCAATGCCGACAAGAGCTGAGATTACCGATGTGGCGAATGCCGTATTTGACGGAACTTCGGCCGTGATGCTTTCCGGAGAAACAGCGGCAGGTCAGTATCCGGTTGAAGCCGTAGAGGCTATGGCCAGGATCGCTGAGCAGGCCGAGGCTGACAGACCGCAGATAGCGGGCAGAGAAACAGTCTGGCATGAAATGGACAGTCATGACGTGACCAACGCTGTGGGTCATGCTGCCTGCACGCTGGCCAAAGATATCCGGGCAGGAGCGATCATGGCGATCACGAAGACCGGTTATACGGCCAGACGTATGTCTAAGTTTCGGCCATACATCATGCTGATCGGGGCGACACCGTACGAAAAGACCTATCATCAGCTTTCTCTGGTATGGGGTGTGTGTCCCATCATTGCCAATTATCGCTACGAGATCGAGGAACTCTTTTCACATTGCGCGAGGAAAGCCATCCGTGCCGGGCTGATTCAGGAAGGGGACAGGGTAGTGATCAGCGCAGGGCTGCCTGTAGACGTTCCCGGCAATACCAATATCATCAGGGTGATGGAGGCTTCACTGAAGCAGTAAGAATTTTGAAAAGAGACTGCGGAAAAGGCAGAGGAGCATAAAAAAGTAATTTCTATGTCAGGTGCGGTGTAACTCGGTGAAGGGTTGCACCGTTTCTTATGACAAAAAAGCCCTGTTGGGAAAGCGGGATTTCTACTGCTTCCCAACAGGGCTGTCTTTATCCAAAGCTGGCACATTCCACTTGTGTGCAGTATTTGCATAAAATCGTGATGATAATTGGAAGCATGCTTTTCGGGTAAAATATATCCGGAGGTAGACAGAGATGGAAGGACGAATTTTAACAGAAAAAATTATTGCGGATTTTTTTCTCTATCTCAAAAGCGAGGAGAAAAGCCAAAACACAATCCAAAAGTATCTGCGGGATGTGCGGGCATTTGCTGCAAATCTGAGCGGTACGGAAGTTACAAAGGAGGTAGCCGTTGCCTACAAAAGCAAACTGCTTTCTGAAAACTATGCTGTTCGCAGTATTAACTCCATGCTGGCATCCCTCTTCCATTTTCCCTGTTTCTGTCAACATGGCCATCTTTGATTCATCAGCATCAAACGGAGCCGCCGGATTTTCGCGGACTCCGCAGGCGTCATGCGAAAAACGGGGGGCAAGCTTTATATGGGCGATAGAAAAGAGTGCAGGTGATGCTGCACTCTCATTCTTTGCCTGTCAATGAAAATAATTTTCTATATTCATTCTCTTCTTAACATTCCGCTTCCGTGTAGGCTTCGTCATCTTCTTCTTTCTCAGACAGGAGCTTTTCGTATTCTGCGAAAATAGCATCCTTGATCTTGTTGCGTGTTTCTGAAAGCAATGGATGCGCAATATCCCGGAAATCGCCTTCGCCCATTTTCCGGCTTGGCATTGCGATGAACAGTCCGTTCTGTCCTTTGATGATTTTTATGTCGTGAACGACAAATTCGTCATCAAAGGTGATGGAAACAACTGCTTTCATTTTACCTTCGTCGTTGATTTTTCGAATTCTAACATCGGTGATATTCATGTCTTAGACCGCCTTTCCTGCCATTTCCTATTATGGATAGATATATTATATATCATCGTTTATAGTTTGGCAAGAAAAACGTCTAAAAAATCCGACAATTCGGAAAAACTTCGATCGTTTTCTGCTCTTCGTCAACTTTGCCCAAAAATGCAATGGCTGTATAGTCGTCGATCTTTTTCTTTTCCGGAAGTGTGCTGGCGATGGCGACGCCCGTTCCGACTACGGAGACCTCGAACTCAGACAGAATATCGGCTATGCCTTTGGTACTGCCGCCGCCCCGCATGAAGTCGTCGATGATGATGGCTTTTGATCCCGGTATGACTGCGCGTTTCGCAATGGACATTTTCTGTACTCGATCATAAGAACCGGAAAAATAATTGATGCTGACGGTGGAGCCTTCGGAAAATTTCGCTTCCCGGCGGATAATGACCAGCGGAAGGTTCAGCTGACGGCTGACCATAGAAGCCAGAGGGATCCCCTTTGTTTCCACAGTAGCGATATAGTCGGCGCCGCGGTCTCTGAATTTTTTCGCAAAGACGATGGAAAGCCCATTGATCAGATGTGTATCAAACATGATGTCTGAGGTGTACAGAAATCCTCCGCCCAATATACGCCGGCTGTCTCTGATTCTGCGGCAGAACTCCTCCTGCAGAGCCTGCAGGCTGTCCTGCGTAATATCCGGAACAAAGCGGACTCCGCCTCCTGCGCCGGATATCGTTTCGATGAATCCGCCGCCAGCGGCCCGAACGGCAGTATCAGCGATATTGATGTCTTCACTGATACTGGATTTTGCTGCGCTGAAGCTATCGCAGAAATACTGCAAGGGGTATAATCGGTTTGGCGAATCCGTCAGGATTTTGACGATGGCGCCTACTCGTTCTGTGCGTTTCATAGTCTTACCTCCGAATCATTCAGATTCTATCTTATGGCTTTTTTACCTTCCTGTCAACAGCGAGGAGATGACCGTTTTTTTCAGACGGGATATATCCGTTTTTTCTATTAATTTTTATGACAAAGTATGATATAATAAAGCCGAGCCTGCACATCAGCGTTTGGTGCGGGTGATTTGTGTATGATTATGGAAATTCTGTGTTAAAATACAAGCAACAGAGATTAGATTAGAATTTGGAGGATTAGTTGATGATCAATTTGTCTGATTACAAGAATATACATTGTATCGGCATCGGGGGTATCGGCCTGTCGGCTATTGCGGAAATTCTTGCAGCAAGGGGATATAGAGTTTCCGGTTCAGATATGAAACAGTCAGAGATCACGGACAGTTTAACCGAAAAAGGAATAGAAGTTTATATTGGCCATAGAGCGGAAAACGTGGAAAATGCGGATCTGATCATTTATTCGGCGGCCATCGCCGAAGAAAATCCGGAGATTATCCGAGCCAGGGAAAAAGGCATTCCCCTGGCAGGCAGAGCAGAGGTTCTGGGGCTGTTGATGGATGAGTTCAGAAACAGCATTGCGATCAGCGGAACGCACGGCAAAACCACGACGACCTCTATGGTTTCTTTGATTCTGGAAAATGCAGGTCTGGAGCCGACCATTTTAGTAGGCGGCAATCTGGAGGAGATCGGCGGCAATGTCAAAGTGGGAAACAGCCCGTACTTCGTGACGGAAGCATGTGAATACAGGGACAGTTTCCTGCAGCTCAGACCCAGAATTGAAGTGATTCTGAATATTGATTCCGATCATCTGGATTATTTTAAGGATATTGAGCATATCGTCCGTTCCTTTGAGAAATTTGCAAAGGCTGTGCCGAACGACGGAAAGCTCATTGCTTATGACGCAAATCCTTTTGTTAATCAGATTATCCGGGATATTCCGGGAGCCATTACCTATGGTTATAATGAAAACTGTACCTATTATATTACGAATGTCTCTTTTGACGGAAACGGAATGCCTCGCTTTGATGTAAACTATCAGGGCAAGGATCTGGGCACGGTCAGACTCCGCGTACCAGGCGAGCACAATATCCTCAATGCGGTAGGCGCCTTCGCCTGCTGCCATCAGCTTGGGGTTGAGGCCTCTGTCATCATCGATACGCTGGACAAGTTCAAAGGCACACAGAGACGTTTTGACGTGATCGGGACAACGGAGAACGGCATACGGCTGGTCGATGATTATGCGCATCATCCGACGGAGATCAAAGCGACACTTTCCGCCGCCTGCAATATTCCGCACAACCGTCTGTGGTGCCTGTTCCAGCCGCATACTTACACCAGGACACTGGCGCTGTTTGATGAATTTGCCGAGGCTTTTGCGGATGCCGATATTCTGATTTTAGCGGAGATCTACGCGGCCAGAGAGAAAAATATCTATAAAATCTCATCACGGGAACTGGCGGCAGAAATTAAACGCGTCCATCCGGATAAAAAAGTGTACTACATGGACACCTTTGAGGATATTGCTAATTATGTAAAGAAAAACGGCGAATCGGGAGACCTGGTCATCACCATGGGAGCCGGCGATATCTATAAAGTCGGAGAAATGATCATCGGTGGTCAGGCGTAAAAAGCAAAAGGAACAAGGAGAGAAATATGGATTACAGCCAGTACGAGGAGCGGGAAAAAAAGCGGCTTGAAACCGCAAAGAAGCATCTTGCGGCGGGCGTTGAATTTGTCGATATTCACACCGTTTATATTGATGAAGAGGTGAAGATCGGAGCCGGCACGATGATCGGCCCCTGTGTCACCCTGGAAGGAAATACCGTGATCGGACAGAACTGCCGGATCTATCAGAACAGCAGGATTAAGGACTGCACGATCGGTGACGGAACGGAAATACAAAGTTCCGTACTGCTGGAGAGCAGCGTCGGCGATAAGACGAAAGTGGGACCGTTCGCCTATTTGCGGCCGGGAAGCACGATCGGCAGGGAATGCAAGGTCGGCGATTTTGTCGAGATCAAGAATTCCTCTTTTGGAGACGGATCAAAGGCATCTCACCTGACCTATATTGGCGATGCCGATGTAGGAAAGGATGTAAATATAGGATGTGGCGTAGTATTTGTCAACTATGACGGAACGAATAAGTACCGCTCAACTGTAGGGGACGGCGTGTTTATCGGATGTAATACGAATCTGGTATCCCCGGTTGAGGTCAGAAACGGTGCCTATATCGCCGCCGGAAGCACGGTGACTGCAGATGTACCTGAAGACGCGCTGTGCGTGGCAAGAACGAAGCAGAGAAATATCGAAGGGTGGGCTGCAAGAAGAGGTTTATACAGAAAAAAGTAAGTTGGACAGATAATGCAAACAATCGAAGAAAGAGAAGAGAGGTACTTAATGATGAAAAACGGCGCATTTTCAGACTACAAAGTGTTCACAGGAAACGCACATACGGGACTTGCGGAAGAAATCGTGTCCATCATGGGCAAACCCCTGGGCAAGGCCACGGTAACCAAATTCAGCGACGGGGAGATTTCCGTGAATCTTTGGGAATCCGTCAGAGGTATCGATGTATACATCGTTCAGCCGACCTGTAATCCGGTAAACGATAATTTGATGGAGCTTCTGATTATGATCGACGCAATGAAGAGAGCTTCTGCGGGCAGAATTAACGCGGTAATTCCGTACTACGGCTATGCCAGACAGGATCGAAAAGCCAAAGCCAGAGATCCGATTACGGCGAAGCTGGTAGCGGATCTGATCATGGCTGCCGGCGCAGACCGGGTGGTAACAATGGATCTGCATGCGAACCAGATCCAGGGATATTTTGATATCCCGGTAGATCATCTGGTGGGAATGCCGATCCTGGCCAGATATTTCAAAGAGAAGGCGCTGGAAAATGTGGTTGTTGTTTCTCCGGATCACGGCAGTGTAACGCGGGCGAGAAACATGGCCGAATACCTGGATTGTCCGATCGCCATTGTAGATAAGAGAAGACCTGAGCCGAACAAGAGCGAGATCATGAATATCATCGGCGATATCAAAGGGAAAAACTGTATTATTATCGACGATATGATCGACACAGCCGGCACCATTACCAACGCAGCGAACGCCATCAAAGATTTGGGCGCTGTAGCGGTCTATGCCTGTGCGACCCATCCGGTGCTTTCCGGACCGGCAGTAGATCGTATTGAAAAATCGGCTATCGAGGAACTGGTTCTGCTCAATACCATTCCGATGCCGGAAGAAAAGAAAAGCGATAAGATGCGGTTCCTGTCCGTGGCGCCGATTTTTGCCGAGGCAATGACCAGAGTGTTCACTAACGGTTCGATCAGCAAACTGTTTGATTAAAGGCGCAGCGCAGAGAGCGGAGTTTGTAAAGAAAAAACCGTCCTCTGCCCGTACACAAACGAATAGATGTAAGAATAGAGGAATAGATTTATGTATGTGATAGCAGGCCTGGGAAATCCGGGAAGAAAATATGAGAATACAAGGCATAACATAGGATTCATCACGATCGACCGGCTCGCGGAAAAACACAGCATAATGGTAGAAAGATTGAAATTTAAGGCTCTGGCCGGCGAAGGACGAATCGCCGGCCAGAAGGTCATTCTGCTGAAACCGCAGACATTCATGAACCTGAGCGGCGAATCTGTGCGGGAGGTCATGCAGTTCTACAAACTGCCGCCGCAGCAGCTGATCGTGGTTTATGATGATATCGATCTTGACACAGGTGCTTTGCGCATCCGTAAATTCGGCAGTGCCGGAACACATAATGGGATGAAGTCCGTTGTTTACCAGCTGCAGTCGGATCGTTTCCCGCGGATCCGCATCGGTATAGGCGGAGGAAAAGATACGGATCTTGCCGATTATGTGCTGGGCGGCTTTACGAAAGAAGAAGTGCCTCTGCTGCGGGAGGCGGTAGATCAGGCGGTGCTGGCGATAGAAACGATTCTGGAAGACGGCATCGATAAAGCGATGAATCAATATAATACAAAGAAAAGATCTGAGAAGGACAATGAATAAAAAGGGAGTTATCAACATTTCCGGCATATCGGAAAGCCGCTGTGCGCCGATTATTGCCAGACTCGCAGATAAGGAAAGACAGAGCCTGATCGTCACCGCTACATCGGCCAGAGCAGACAGGCTGGCATCTGATCTTTCTTTTTTTTCGCAGAAGCCGATTCTTGTGCTGCCGGCAGAGGATCAGGTTTTTTTGCGTTATGAAGCGAAAAACCACGATCTGATGATCGAAAGACTGAGAATCCTAAAAGCGCTCAGAAGCGGTGAAGAATGTCTGGTTGTTGCACCGGCATCTTCGGCGGTAAAGAAGCTTACGCCGCATCATTATTTTGAAAGTTCATCCATCCGAATTTCTCTGGGCGGTGAGCTGGACATAGAAAAACTGAAGACCGAACTGGTGCGTCTTGGCTATGAACGGATGGAGCTGGTAGACACCAAAGGGCAGTTTTCTGTCAGAGGTGCGATTATCGATATTTTTACGCCGGATGGAGAGAACCCGTATCGAATCGAGCTCTTTGACACCGAAGTGGATTCGATCAGGACCTTCGATCTGGATACGCAGCGTTCTGTTGAAAATCTGAAGGAGATACAGATTTACCTGGCAGAGCAGATGCTGATGGATCGGCAGGTGTTTAACGATGCGGCAGAGAATCTGTCCCGGGAGTATACGGCGCATATAAAAAGATTGCTGAAAAAGGGCAAAGAATATCAGGAAACGGCAGACAACCTGGAGAAACGCAGAGACGAGCTCTGTGAATACATCCGCAGTATGTCCAATTTGCAGCTGCTGGAAAACTATCTGCACTACTTCTATGCGGAGCCGGAATATCTGTGGGATTATGTAGAGGACGGACTTGTCTTTGTTGACGATCCGGATCGTATAGGCGAGTATCTGGATACGCGCAGTAAGGAGATAAAAGAGGATTTCAAGCTGTTTCTGGAAAGAGGTCAGGTCATTCCCAAAGATATGGAGCTGATTTCCGGCCGGGAGGAGTTTTACCGGGTCTACGATCGTCCGTGTGTCTATGTGCTGACGCCATTTGCGAAAGCGATCAAAGGGGTGGATACCCTGAGCGAGATCCGCAGTATCAGAAGCAGGCAGATGGCGGCGTTCAACGGAAGGCTGGATGTCCTGGAAGAGGAACTCAAGGCTTATGTACGCGGAGGCTATCGCGTAACCATGGTCTTTTCCACACAGGAGCGCCTGACGAATATGCAGGAGTTTGTCCAGAGGATCGGGCTGGAAGGAAAGATCAGCCTGAAAGAGGGCGCTCTTTCTGCAGGCATGGACTTTCCGGACGAGAAGCTCTGCTACATCAGTGAAAATGATATTTTCACCGGACAGAAGACCGTACGGCGCAAAAAGAAGAGCAAGACAAAGGCACAGCAGATCCAGAGCTTTTCCGACATGAAGCGCGGTGATTACGTCGTTCACGAAAATCACGGGATCGGCCGGTTTTTAGGCATTGAGCAGCTGACGGTACAGGGCGAAAAAAAGGACTATCTGAAGATCAAATTTGCCGGTAATGACATGCTCTACGTGCCTGTAGAGCAAATGGATATTATTCAGAAATATATCGGCGCCGACGGCGCCGTGCCTAAGATCAACAAATTGTCCGGCGGCGAGTGGAAGGCGACAAAAGCCAGAGCAAAAGCGGCTATTGCAGAAATGGCTGAAGAACTTCTGCACCTTTATGCACAGCGGAAAATGCAGAAGGGCTATGCCTTCGGCAAGGATACCGTCTGGCAGAAGGAGTTTGAAGACGCGTTTCCTTATACGGAAACGGACGATCAGCTGCGCGCCATAGATGAGATCAAAGCGGATATGGAGCGTCCGGTTGCCATGGATCGGCTTCTCTGCGGCGACGTGGGCTTTGGCAAGACCGAGGTTGCAGCCAGAGCGCTGTTCAAGTGCATCGCGGACGGAAAACAGGCCGCGGTGCTGGTGCCTACTACGATTCTCGCCAATCAGCATTATTACACCTTGAAGGATCGTTTTGAGCACTTTCCGCTGAAGGTGGAGATGCTGTCCCGGTTCCGGTCCGAAAAGCAGCAGGAGCAGATTGTCGATCAGCTGGCAAAAGGGCAGATCGATTTGATCATCGGTACCCACAGGCTTCTGTCCAACGATGTGAAATTTAAAGATCTGGGTCTGCTGGTGGTTGATGAGGAGCAGCGTTTCGGCGTAGCGCACAAGGAAAAGATCAAACAGATGAAGCAGAATGTAGATGTACTGACGCTTTCGGCAACGCCGATCCCCCGCACACTGAATATGTCCCTGACGGGAATAAAGGATATGAGTCTGATCGAAGAGCCGCCGGAAGAACGTTACCCGGTCCAGACCTATGTCATGGAGCAGGACGAAGGGATGATCAGAGAGATCATTAACCGGGAGCTGGATCGCGGCGGACAGGTTTTTGTGGTCTATAACCGGGTCAGAGGGATCTACAAAATCGCCGATACCATCAGGGAACTGGTTCCGGAGGCGCATGTCATCGTCGGACATGGGCAGATGAATGAGCATCTGCTGGAAGATGTGATGCTGAGCTTTATTAATGGAGAAAACAACGTACTGGTTGCAACCACCATCATTGAATCGGGCATTGATATCTCCAATGCCAATACGATGATCATCATGGATGCAGACCGATATGGACTTTGACAGCTTTATCAGCTGCGCGGCAGAGCGGGACGCTCTAACCGCATGGCGTACGCGTATCTGATGTACCAGAAAAATAAGGTGCTGACGGAGGTAGCGGAAAAGAGGCTGAAGGCCATACGGGAATTTACGGAATTCGGCGCGGGATTCAAGGTCGCCATGCGGGATCTGGAGATCCGCGGCGCAGGAAATCTGCTGGGCAGCGAGCAAAGCGGCCATATGATGAATATCGGCTATGAACTGTACTGCAAGCTGGTAGACGACGCGATCCGTTCACTTCAGGGCGAGATCATCAATGAAAATCGGGAGGAGATCACCGTAGAACTGAAGGTGACGGCGAATATCCCGGGCTGGTATATCGAAAACGAGTCCCTGAAACTGCAGATGTATAAAAAAATCGCGGCCGTCGCTGCAGAAGAGGATGCAGAGGAGATCATCGACGAGCTTTTGGATCGCTTTGGCGAGGTGCCGCGGGAGACCCTGAATCTCATTCGTATTTCCCGAATCAGAAGCATGGCGGAAGATCTGTCTGTAACAAGGATCCACGAGCAGCAGGGTCGGGTGGTCGTCGCCTTTGCAGAGAAAAATCCGCTCAGCGGCTATGCGCTGATGTGTGTAAACGAAGCTTTTGGCGCTAAAACTTTCGTTCATGGCGGAAAAGAACCGTTTATCCGGTTAACCGTGCGTCCTGCCGATAAACTGGATGATCTGATCAAATTGCTGCAGATCCTGCAGCAGCAGAAAAAACAGACTGACGGAAAAGAGACGGCCGCCGGGAAAGGAGTGATGCGGCAATGACGCTTTTGCAGCTGCAGTATGTCATTGCCTGTGTAGAAAACGGTTCCATTGCAAAGGCTGCGCAGGTGATGTATACTTCGGCCTCGAATCTGAGCCAGTCGATTCGCAGTCTGGAAAACGAAGTGGGATTTGAGATCTTTCAGCGATCCAGCAGTGGAATAACGTTGACAGAGAAGGGAAGCTCTTTCCTGGAACATGCGACGAAGATCCAGCTGGAGATCGAGAACATCCACAGACTCCGGGAGGCGGAGACCATCCATAACTTTTCCTGTACCTGTATGCACCTGCCGTACTGCTATATGGCATTTGAAGAACTGTGCAGATATTATGAGGATCAAGATGGATTTTCCCTTTCTCTGAATGTGGAATTCTTGCCAAAATGTATTGAAGCGGTGCAGATGCACCAGTCAGAGATCGCCGTGATCTCCATGCCGGAGATTGTCGCGGAAGCAGAATGTCAGAATATCGCCAAGCAGGGTCTGCGGGCAGAGCTGCTGTCTTTGCAGAAGCTGAATATCAATCTGCGCAGAGGGCATCCCGTGCTGAAAGATCATGTGCCGGGAGAGCCGTTCGACATGTCGAGGCTGCACGATTATCCTTATGTCAGCTACCAGCATTTTTCGGATAATGTGATTTATCCCATGGATTTCAGCCATCCCAGCTACTGTCCGCCGGAGGCGTTTAACGCGAATAAATATATTACCGTAAACAATGTGGACTGGAAATGCCGCCTGATCGGCAGCACCAACGCTTATGGAATCGGGACGACAGGACCGGAAAGTTTTATTGAGCAGTATAACTGGCATTGCATTCCCATTGAAGGTGCTACTTCTTATTTGTATTATGTCTACTCGGATCGCTATGCGCTGAGCGAGACGGCAGAAAGGTTTATCCGCTATCTGAAGGAAATTCTGCGGGTGAATCCGAAATAGCCTTATATTGCATGAAGCAGGAGGGGGAAGCGTCCTCACGAAGTGAAGTGAGGACGCTTCCCCCTCCTTTTTGCGTTGAGAACCGTTTCCCCGGACATGGGGCACACCCCGAAGAAACGGGGAATTTATACGGGTCTTTAAGTTTTTTCTAAAATGGATTGAAGAAAAACCTGTCTTCTCAGTTTTTACACCTCATGTGATAATGGAAAGAAAAAAAGGAGGTGACGGTATGTCAGAATCAACGGCTGTTAGAAAAAAGGCCGATTTTTCTTCTCTGAAGACAGCGGCCAGAAGCCTGGGGAACAGAAATGTCATTTTACTGATCATTTTTTATTCCTGCATGAATTATTCCTGCTACTATAAAAACGGTTTCAGAGGGCTTCTGGTCATGGATGATCATGGCATCAGCGCGACGGTCTACGGTACGATGATCTCCGTATTTCTGATCTGCGGACTGATTATGAGAACGCCGGGCGGAGCGATCATTGACCGCTTTCGCGGCAATATCAAGCCGATTTTCATCATTTCTTCCATATTAAAAGGCGGATGTGCGCTGGCGTATCTCTATGCCAATTCCACAGCGACCATGTATCTTGCGTTTATCCTGGATGGATTCTTATGGTCCTTTGTGGGGGTATTCCCTTATGCGCTTCTGGCGACTTTTGTAGACCGGCGCATTGTCGGTACGGCATTTGCGCTGTGCGAAGGGATCTCGTTTATCGTAGGTTCATCTGCCCGGGGACTTGGCGCCAAAATGTTCACGGAGCTCGGCGCAACGATTCCGACGTATATATCCTTTGGGATCCAGCTGGTCGGCGTCGCGGCGATCTTCTTCTTCGATAATGAAAAGCTGAAAGAAAGCGCAGGACTGAGACGGACGGAAGAAAACCGTCTGCAGCCGCAGAACCAGGAAAAGTCTTCTGCTTCCCTGCTGAAGAAGGTACTCGGCATGTTTTCTGTGGCGGCGCTGCCGTTTGCGATCCTCAACGGCGCGCAGTATATCGTCTATCAGATCGACGGCTCCTTCCTTCCGTATTATGCGGAAAAAATGGCTTTCGATTACCTGACGCCGGCAACGGTAGGCGGTATGATCGTGGGCTTTATCGGAATCGTGATCGGTATTCTCTGCGACGTGATAAAACCGGGATATTTTGTCATCTTTGCCTTTACCGGGCAGATGCTGTTCTTCATGGATTTCTTTTCCATCATTGCCAACGTATTGCTGGGCTACTCGGTAGACGCAAAGGGCTACCACTTTACCTTTGTATGGCTGGGTTATCTGGGGATCGTCCTGCTGGCGGCCTTTATTCTGCTTTTCCTGTATCTGCAGAAGAAAGAAAAACGGCAGAACAAGGCGGTCTGTTAGCGGAAGTTTACAGAAGGTGTGAAAACTTAGGAGGAAAAAGATGTTTGACAAGAGTTGTTTAATGGAGAATATGTCTTGGGTGGAGATCGATCAGGCCATGAAGGCAGGAAAAAAGACGGTGGTGATCGGTGTAGGCGCCATCGAACAGCATGGACCGGAACTGCCGATCTGTGTGGACGACGCCTTGGCTGTGGCGGTTTCCTGCGAAGTTGCTGCCGCTTTGGGAGACGCTCTGGCGGCTCCGAGCATCCGTCCGGGCTACTCGCCGCATCATATGCGTTTTCCGGGAACGGTGACCCTGTCCCACGAGACCCTGTCCATGGTGCTGCGGGATTACATAAACAGCTATGCTGCTCATGGATTTGAAACCATCGTTGTCATTTGCACACATGGTGGAAATGCTTCTACAGCGATGCTGACCTGCCAGGATTTCTATGATAAGGATTTTACGCTGATCCCGATCTGCCACATCGATCTTTATGGCAGCTGCGACGGTTTTCCGTACTTCAGCCGTGAAGAAGGCGCGCATGCCAATCAGCTGGAAACTTCCTGGATGATGCATTGGTATCCGGAACTGGTCAAGACGGAGGCGGCAGAAAAGGGCTATACCACAGAGGATCTTCCGGTAGTCGACGACAGCATCGCTATGATGCACGGCATTGATTTCGTATCGAAAAACGGCTGTGTCGGCGATCCGCGGAATGCTTCTGCAGAGTTGGGAAAACGTTCCGCAGAGGAGATGATCGAAGGAATCTGTAAAGAGATCCGAGCCTATCAGAAATTGATCAAAGAGTATAAAGAAAGTAAAAAAGACAGATAGAACGTTTCCCCGCTTCGCCTGTCCGGCGGAAATATACGGGCAGAGAAACTTAGCAGGCAGGTTTTATCTGTTGAAGGAGGAGGAACACATGAATTATTTGCA
Source organism: uncultured Emergencia sp. (assembly GCA_944388465.1). GTDB lineage: Bacteria > Bacillota > Clostridia > Peptostreptococcales > Anaerovoracaceae > Senimuribacter. Next base: position 558 of record CALXJA010000020.1, on the reverse strand, counting down.
GATTGCTAATTCGCCGGTCATGTGGTTTGCCTGCTTCCCGCTGGTCGTGCTGGTGCTCAGCGTAGTGGTGCTGGTGTGCAGAAAAACAGTCCGCGTAGCGAAACAAGCGGGCATTTCCGCAGCGGATTGCCGCAGAGCATTTCGCGCGGGCGTGGTCTCTGCTATCGGGCCGTCTTTGGCTGTATTCATCGTCATGGTAGGTCTGATGTCCGCAATAGGCGCGCCGATGTCGTGGATGAGGCTTTCGGTGATCGGCTCGGCAGACGCGGAACTGCTGCATGCAGGTCTGGGCGCTTCTGTGGTCGGTCAGACTCTGGGGAGCAGCAACTACGATGAGACAGGCTATATCGCATCGGTATGGGCGATGTCCACCCTGGGACTCAGCTGGCTCATTAATATGTTCCTGATTCCCTCAGCGAACAAGGTGCAGGCCAGGATCCAGCATTATGACGACCGGCTTTTGCAGATCGTCAGCGTATCCTGCATGATCGGCATCATGTCTTATATGACGGTTCAGAACGTGATCGTCGATTGGGACATGGCTGCGGCGGCACTGGG
>CALXJA010000019.1 GCA_944388465.1 uncultured Emergencia sp. | reverse complement strand
GGTACGGCCTGCCGGCGTCCCTTATGGGAGTGCAGGCTTTGAAACAGTAAAGGAGGAGAGTATTATGCATTGTGTCAGAAAAGTTACAGAGGATCTGTATTGGGTGGGTGCCAATGATAAACGGCTGAACCTCTTTGAAAATATCCATCCGATTCCGAGAGGAACTTCATATAATTCCTATGTGCTGCTGGACGAAAAGACAGTTCTTTTCGATACGGCTGACTGGTCGGTATGCAGACAGTTCCTTGATAATATCGAATACGTTCTTGACGGCCGTGAACTGGATTATATGGTGATCAATCATATGGAACCGGATCATGGAGCGTCCATCGAAGAAATTCTGTTGCGCTATCCAAACGTCCGCATCATCTGCAGCGCAAAGGCTGCCGTGTTCATGAAGCAGTTCGGCTTCAGCGCGGACAATATTGAAACGGTTAAAGAGGGAGAAAGCAAGAGCTTCGGAAAACATCAGGTTACCTTTGTCATGGCGCCGATGGTGCACTGGCCGGAGGTAATGGTTACCTTTGAAACGACAGAAGGCATCCTGTTTTCTGCAGACGCCTTCGGCTCTTTCGGCGCGCTGGATGGCAAGCTTTTCGCCGATGAGGTGGATTTTGACCGGGATTGGATCGATGATGCCAGAAGATACTATACGAATATCGTCGGCAAGTATGGACCGCAGGTGCAGAATCTGCTGAAAAAGGCTGCTGCGCTGGATATCCGGTATATCTGCCCGCTTCACGGACCGGTCTGGAGAAAAGATCTGGGCTATTTCATTGATAAATATGACAAATGGTCCCGGTACGAGCCGGAGAAAAAGGGCGTGATGATTTGCTATGCGTCGATGTACGGCAATACGGAATGTGCGGCCAACGTGCTGGCCTCCATGCTCTGCGAGCGGGGCATCGATACGGCGCTGTACGATGTATCCTGTACCCATGTTTCCTATCTGATCGCAGAAGCGTTCAAATACAGCCATATGGCGCTGCTGTCTGTAACCTATAATCTGGGCGTATTTCCGGTGATGAAGAATTTCCTGGAGGATATGGCGGCGCTGAATCTGCAGAAACGTGCTGTGGGTCTGATCTGCAACGGCAGCTGGGCGCCGCAGGCCGGACCGCAGATGAAAGAAGCAGCCGGCAAGATGAAGGATACCGAGATCATTGACGATGTAATCACGGTCGTTTCATCGCTGAATGATGAATCCTACCAGCAGATGCAGAAGCTGGCGGATGATCTTGCCGCTTCCGTAAACGCATAACGAAAGAAAAAACAACGCCGCTTCGGATCGTTTCCGGGCGGCGTTTTCTAATGGGTTATTTCCGGCACAGCTTGCAGGCGGTCGGCGCGGCGGCATTGCCGCCCAGAGCGGTTTCCCGCAGTTCAAAGGGCAGACTGCAGCCGGTCTTGTACATGGCGTCGGCCATTTCGTCAAAGGGGATCGGGTGAAAGACGCCGGACAGCGCCAGCTGGGCGCAGGTAAACGCGTTGGCTGCCCCGACGGCATTCCGGCTCTGGCATGGGGATTCCACCAGACCGCCGATGGGATCGCAGACCAGACCCAGTAAATTGGACATGGCCATGGAGGCGGCGGAAAGGCATTGCTCCGGCGTTCCGCCGAGAAGCTCCACCAGGGCGCTGGCCGCCATGGCAGAAGCGGAGCCGACTTCCGCCTGACATCCGGCTTCTGCGCCGGATACAGAGGCATTGCGCATCAGCAGGTAGCCGACAGCCGAAGCGTTGAGCAGACCGTTGAGCAGCTTCTGATCATGCAGGTTCTGGCTTTCTCCAAAGGCCAGAAGGCATCCGGGCACTACACCGGAGGATCCTGCGGTCGGTGCGGCGACGATGAGCCCCATGGCGCTGTTGACTTCCAGAACGGCCATGGCATAGGCTATGGCGCGGGTCAGAACTTCGCCGCACAGGCAGGAGGCCAGGCGATCTGCGGCGTCGGTGACCTTTCGCCCTTCGCCGCCGATCAGCCCGCCGATGGAAGGCTGAGGCTTGCTGACAGGTCGATGAGCCGCATCTTTCATGATCTGCAGAGATGTCTGCAGTCGGGTGTAAATTTTCTCTCTGCTGATTTTGCCCAGATCACATTCGCGCTGCAGCATGACGGCGGAGATGGGCAGATCCTGTGCAGAGCACAGGTCCAGCAGCTGACTTCCGTTGATAAAATCCATTGTTTATTCCTCCTCAAGCTGAATCACCGTAGTTTCCAGAACGCAGCTGTTGCGCCGGATCTCGTCCACGATGGTTTCCGGAATGTATTCGTCTGATTCGATGATGGTATAGGCGGCGGCGCCTTTGGCTTCCCGGAACAGACGCATAAAAGCGATATTGACATTCTGATGGCTGAGACAGCTGGTCAGATGCGCGATCACGCCGGGACGGTCGATCTGCTTTACGATCAGCGTGCTGTATTCTCCGGTAAATTCCACATCGATATTGTTGATCTTTACAATTTTGATCTTGCCTCCGCCTACGGATTCCCCGCGGATAAACTGCGCCGTACCATCTGCGGCGGTAAGCAGGATGTCTGCCGTATTGGGATGAGAGACCTCTGTCTTTCGGTCAATAGAAAACTGATAGATCAGTCCGGCTTCGTCTGCCAGCCGGAAGGATTCGCGGATACGGACGTCATCGGGATGAAAGCCCATGACCCCGCCCAGCAGAGCCTTATCTGTACCGTGACCGCTGTAGGTTTCGGCAAAGGAACCATATAAGGTAAAATCGGCACGGACCGGTTCTTTGGCAAACAGCTTTCGTGCCAGCAGAGCCATGGCGGCAGCACCGGCTGTATGGGAACTGGACGGTCCGATCATGTTGGGGCCGATCACGTCAAACAAACTGATTTCTTGCATAAATTTCTCCTTGCTTATGGAAAATGTGAAAAACACAGTTTATTTTAACGCAGAACGGAATAGAAGTAAATGCTTGTTTTCTGCCTTGATGTCAACATAATATCAACTAAAATATTGACAAAATGTTTATTTATTGTATAATGGTGGTAACCGATATCCTGGAACATACAAGGAGGATGTTATGAATACGGAAAAAAGAATTGAAGAACTGGGAATCAAACTGCCGCCGTCGTCGCCGGGAGCCATGTATGTACCGGTCAAGAAGCTGGGCAGCGCGCTCTTTATCGCCGGTCAGGTACCGTTTGTAAACGGGGAAATGACTTATCCGGGTAAGGTAGGGGATACCGTGACTCTGGAGCAGGCAGAAGAAGCGGCCAGAATCTGCATCATCAACATGCTGGCAGCGGTGAAGAACTATCTGGGCGATCTGGATAAGGTAAAGAACGTGATCAAGGTACAGGCCTTTGTAAACAGCAAGACCGGTTTTATGCAGCAGCATATCGTGGTCAACGCGGCTTCGCAGCTGCTGTACGATGTGTTTGGCGAGGCGGGCAGACATGCCAGAACGGCTGTCGGCACCAATCAGCTGCCGATGGATGCACCGGTAGAGATCGAAGCGATCTTTGAGATCGAGGAATAGAGATAAAAACAGAGATAGAATTAGAAAAACAGACAGACGGACGCGTCAGAGAGTTTTCTGCTCTTTGCCGCGTCTTTTTGCTTTTTTCGGGAATGTTTTCTTTGCGACTCAGCCAAAGGTACTATTGACAAAAATGTGTCACACAGATAGAATATTTGCGTGTGTTTTAATGTTTTTATGTGATTTTTTTCAGAAAGGAGTGCGTCAGCCTTTGAGCGCAGTGCTGATGCAGTTACAGGATGTTAGAGCAGAAATATTATGATAAGGCCGATGAGATTATCGCCGCTCACGGCAGGACGCAGGCGGATCTGATCCCGATTATTCAGGACATCCAGGAGGAATACCGTTATCTGCCCCCAGAGCTTTTGACCTATGTGGCGAACGAGCTGGACATTTACGAATCGCAGGCATACAGTGTGGCGACCTTTTATGAGAACTTTTCTTTTGACCCTAAAGGCAAATATATCATCAAGGTCTGTGACGGAACGGCCTGCCATGTGCGCAAGTCCATTCCGATTCTGGAAGCTCTCTACGCAAAGCTGGATCTTTCTGATGAGAAGCATACCACAGAGGACATGCTTTTCACGCTGGAGACCGTATCCTGCCTGGGCGCCTGCGGACTTGCACCGGTCATGACCGTAAACGATAAGGTGTATCCGTCCATGACGCCGGAAAAGGCCATAGAACTGGTAGATGAATTAAGAGGAGAAAGATAATGAAAAAAATTGTAGATAGAGCTGCTCTCGATCAGGCCAGTAAAGAGGCCAAGGCGGTTATCGACAGCAGTAAATGCAGGATTCTCATCTGCGCAGGAACCGGATGTATGGCGGGCGGTTCCGGGGAAATTTACGAGAGAATGTGCGAACTGGCTGCAGCCAATCCTGATGTAGAGGTGCATTTCGGTGCGGAGATCGCCCATAAAGAGGGTGACATCGCCGTACGGAAAAGCGGATGCCATGGCTTTTGTGAGATGGGGCCGCTGATGCGGATCGAGCCCCATGACGTGCTTTATACCAAAGTGAAACCGGAAGACTGCGAGGAGATTTTCAACCGTACGGTCCGGAACGGAGAACTGATCCCCCGCCTTATGTTCAAGCAGGATGGCAGAGACTGTCCAAAGCAGGAGGATATCGGTTTCTACAGAAAGCAGACCAGAAACGTGCTGAAAAACTGCGGTCATATCGACGCAGAGCATATTCAGGAATATCTGGCGATCGGCGGCTATCAGGCGCTGGCCAAGGCTCTTTTTGAAATGCAGCCGGAACAGATCATCGGACAGATCACCGAATCCGGGCTGCGGGGCCGGGGCGGAGCCGGCTATCCGACGGGGAAAAAATGGTCCCAGGTTGCGGCACAGGCGGAAAAGAAGCGTTATGTCGTCTGCAACGGTGACGAAGGCGATCCGGGCGCTTTCATGGACCGCAGCATTATGGAAGGCGATCCGCATAAGATGATCGAAGGCATGATCATCGCGGCCTATGCCGTTTCCGCCGACGAAGGCTATATCTATGTGCGCGCGGAATATCCGCTGGCAATCAGCCGTCTGAAGAGAGCCATCGCACAGGCGGAAGAGTGGGGGCTTCTGGGCGATCATATCCTGGGTACCGACTTCTCTTTCCACTTGCACATCAACAGAGGCGCCGGAGCCTTTGTCTGCGGCGAGGGAAGCGCGTTGACCGCGTCCATAGAAGGAAACCGCGGAATGCCGAGGGTAAAACCGCCAAGAACGGGAGAACAGGGACTTTTCGATAAACCGACAGTTTTGAATAACGTGGAAACCTACGCCAACGTGCCGATGATCATCAGCAACGGCGCGGACTGGTTTGCCGGCATTGGTACGGCAAAGAGTCCGGGAACCAAGGCCTTCGCGCTGACAGGAAGCGTAAAGCATACCGGCCTCATCGAAGTTCCGATGGGTACCACGCTGCGGGAAGTCATCTATGATATCGGCGGCGGCATCAAGGAAGACCGGGAATTTAAGGCCGTACAGATCGGCGGACCTTCGGGCGGATGTCTGACCAAGGAGCATCTGGATATGCCGCTGGATTTTGATTCCCTGAAAGCCATTGGCGCAATGATCGGTTCCGGCGGTCTCGTAGTCATGGATGACCACACCTGTATGGTGGAAGTGGCCCGCTTTTTCATGAACTTTACGCAGAATGAAAGCTGTGGCAAGTGCGTGCCGTGCCGGGAAGGAACAAAGCGTATGCTGGAGATCCTGGAACGGATCGTCGGCGGAAAGGGTACGCTGGAGGATCTGGAACTTCTGGATGAGCTTTCGCATACCATTACCGATACGGCTCTCTGCGGACTGGGAAAATGCGCCGCACAGCCGGTGATGAGCACCATGAAATTCTTCCGTGAAGAATATGAGCAGCACGTTGTGGAAAAACGCTGCGTTTCCAAGAACTGCGAAGCGCTGCGCAAATTCGTCATCGATCCGCAGAAATGTAAGGGCTGCTCCAAGTGCGCCAGAAACTGTCCGGCAGGAGCGATCAGGGGACAGATCAGAAAAACCTATGAAATCGATTTTGATACATGTATCAAGTGCGGCGCCTGTCTGGCTGACTGCGCCTTCGACGCGATACATATTGAGTGGTAGGAGGAAAAGCTATGGGATATATGACCATCAACAACAGAAAAGTTGAATTTACCGACGAAAAAAATATCCTGACGGTGATCCGCAAGGCGGGAATCGATCTGCCTACCTTCTGCTACCATTCGGAGCTTTCCACATACGGCGCCTGCCGCATGTGCGTAGTAGAAGATGAAAAAGGCAAGATCTTCGCTTCTTGTTCGGAGGTGCCGCGGGATGGTATGGTGATCTTCACCAATACCCGCCGGCTGCAGCATCATCGCAAGATGATCATCGAACTGCTGCTGGCTTCTCACTGCAGGGATTGTACGACCTGTACGCCTAACGGCAGATGCGGCCTGCAGAAGCTGGCCAGACAGCTGGGGATCGAGGAAGTCCGTTTTGCCAATTACCGGGAGGAGCTGCCGCTGGACACCAGTTCGCCGGCCATTAGACGCAATCCGAACAAATGTATTCTCTGCGGAGACTGTGTCCGCATGTGTCATGAGATGGAAGGCGTCGGGATCCTGGGCTTTGCCAAGCGGGGATCGAAAATGCAGATCTCCACGCCGTTTGGCAGAAAGCTTTCGGAGACGACCTGCGTCAGCTGCGGACAGTGCCGCGTAGTCTGCCCGACCGGAGCGATTACCATTAAACAGGATATCGAACCGATCTGGGATCTGCTGGAGGATAAGAACGTCCGCGTGGTGGCGCAGATAGCGCCGGCTGTTCGTGTAGCCGTAGGAGAACTGTTCGGTCTGCCGCAGGGAAGAAATTCTCTGGGTCACCTGGCCGCAGCTCTGCGCTACATCGGTTTTGATGAGATCTATGATACGGATTTCGGCGCGGATCTGACCGTAATAGAGGAGTCCAAGGAGTTTCTTGCGCGTCTGCAGTCCGGAGAGAATCTTCCGCTGTTTACTTCCTGCTGCCCGGCATGGGTAAAATTCTGCGAGACCCGTTATCCGCAGCTGAAGAAGCATATTTCGACCTGCCGTTCTCCGCAGGAAATGTTCGGCGCTCTGATCAAGGAGGACGCCCGCCTGCGCAAAGAGGAGGATGGACGCAGAACCGTAGTGGTTTCCATCATGCCATGTACGGCGAAAAAAGCGGAGATCAAAAGACCGGAGCACTTCGACGAGGATGGACAGATCGTCGACTATGTGCTGACGACATCGGAAATTGCCGATATGATCACAATGGCCGGAATCAATCTGGCAAAAATCACCCCGGAAGCTCTGGATATGCCGTTTGGTATGTCTTCGGGAGCCGGAGCGATTTTCGGCGCTACCGGCGGTGTGACAGAGGCGGTTCTGCGCTGTCTGTCCAACGACAGCAGTGCATCGAATCTGGAAGCGATCAGCTTTTCCGGCGTCCGCGGTGTTGACGGTGTCAAGGAGGCTTCCATGGAGCTTGCCGGGAAACAGGTAAAGATCGCTGTTGTTAACGGCCTGATCAATGCGCAGAGACTGCTGGACAAGATGGAAGCCGGCGAGGTTTACTATGATTTCGTAGAGGTCATGGCATGCAAACACGGCTGTGTCGGCGGCGGCGGACAGCCGGTTGCTCTGGGCGCGGAGCCGAAGCTGGAGAGACAGGAAGGTCTGTATCGCTTTGACAGCCTGTCGCAGATCAAGCTTTCCAATCAGAACCCGGTCGTTCAGGATGTATACCAGGGTATCCTGAAAGGAAAAGAACACAAGCTGCTGCACAATGAAAAGCATTAAAAGAGAATAAATATTGAAGGAACTGTATGAATAGAAATACAGTTCCTTTTTTTAACATATAAACTTAGGGAAAAATAATAAAAAAATTTACAAAAATTTGTGATTAAGTATAAAAAACACTGTAAATTGCTAAAATCTTTTGAATTTTTATAACAAATTCGTTGACATGGGCGATGTTTCCCTTTACAATTAGTTAATCATTTAACAAAAATCACGATGTCTGTTTATGAAGGAGAAAAACATGTGTAACTGCAAAGAAATGACAGCGAAGTTCGAAAAACTGGATGAGATTATTGCCAGACATAAAGAAGAACGCGGTGCGCTGATTCCGATCCTCCATGAAGCGCAGGAGGTTTTCGGCTATCTGCCTTACGAAGTTCAGGAACGAATCGCCGAAGGTCTGGGAGTTTCCATGGCCAAGGTGTATGGAGTGGTCACCTTCTACTCTCAGTTCTCTCTCAAGAAAAAAGGCAAATACCGGATCAATGTCTGTATGGGAACTGCCTGCTATGTTAAGGGCGCCAGCGATATTCTCGGCAAGTTCTTAGAGCGGCTTTCCATTGAAGTAGGAGAGTGCACCCCTGACGGCAAGTTTTCCCTGGATTCCTGCAGGTGTATCGGCGCCTGCGGACTGGCGCCTGTCGTGACCATCAACGATGAAGTGTACGGCAGACTCACGCCGGAGCAGGTGGAAACGATTCTTGATGAATATGAGAATAAGTAGCAGGAGGAAAGAATGAGCAAGACGATAAACGAAATACAGAGGATCAAAGAGGATACCCTGAAATCCTTCGGAAACAGAATCGGTGAAGACGATAATCGAATTTATATTATGACCTGCTGCGGTACAGGCTGTACCTCCTCCGGCGCGCTGAAAAACAGAGCGAAGCTGGAAGAACTGATGGAGCGGGACGGTATGCAGGACAGGGTGCATGTCATTAAAACCGGCTGTTTCGGACTCTGTGCAGAGGGTCCGATCCTGATGGTCTACCCGGAAAATGTGATGTATACCAATGTAACGCCGGATGATATCAACGAGATATGGGAAGCCCATATCCGCAACGGACGTGTGGTAGAGCGTCTGCGCTCGGAAAACGAACTGAATTTCTTTTCCAAGCAGATGCGGATCTCCCTGCGGAACTGCGGCCGGATCGATCCGGAAAACATAGATGAATACATAGCCTTTGGCGGTTACGAAGCGCTGGCAAAGGTACTGACGGAAATGGAGCCCGAGGATGTTATCGGACTCGTCAAGGCTTCCGGTCTGCGCGGAAGAGGCGGCGGCGGTTTCCCGACAGGCGTTAAGTGGCAGTTTGCCGCAGAGCAGCAGGTGAAGGAAAAGTATGTCTGCTGTAATGCCGACGAGGGAGATCCGGGAGCATTTATGGACAGATCGGTTCTGGAAGGCGATCCGCATTCGGTCATCGAGGCCATGGCCATCGCCGGTTACGCCATCGGTGCAGACCAGGGCTATGTCTATGTGCGTGCAGAATATCCTATTGCGGTACAGCGCTTGTCGCTGGCTATTGAACAGGCAGAAGCGTACGGCCTGCTGGGCGACGATATCCTGGGTCTGGGCTTCAAGTTCAATTTGGAAATCCGCCTGGGCGCCGGAGCGTTCGTCTGCGGTGAGGAGACTGCGCTGATGACCTCCATCGAGGGTAATCGAGGCGAACCGCGGATCAAACCGCCGTTCCCGGCCGTGGAAGGTCTGTTTGGCAAGCCGACGATCCTCAATAACGTGGAGACCCTGTCCAATATCCCGCAGATCATCATGAAGGGTGCAGAATGGTTTGCATCGATCGGAACGGAAAAGTCTCACGGAACCAAGGTCTTTGCCCTGGGTGGAAAGATCAACAATACCGGTCTCGTTGAAGTGCCGATGGGTACCACCCTCAGAGAGATTATTTATGAGATCGGCGGCGGTATACCTGGAGGAAAGAAATTCAAGGCCGTACAGACCGGCGGACCTTCCGGCGGCTGCATTCCGGCGGAATTTCTGGACAGTCCTATCGATTACGATTCTCTGCTGGAGCTGAAGTCCATGATGGGTTCCGGCGGAATGATCGTCATGGATGAAGACACCTGTATGGTCGATATCGCCAAGTTCTATCTGGAATTTACAGTAGATGAATCCTGCGGAAAATGTCCTCCTTGCAGGATCGGAACCAAGAGGATGCTGGAGATCCTCACGAAGATCACGGACGGAAAAGGCAGTCTTGAAGATCTCGATGAACTGGAGTATCTGGCGAAGAATATTCAGAAGGGTGCGCTTTGCGGTCTGGGACAGACGGCGCCGAACCCGGTTCTTTCCACGATGAAATACTTCCGGGACGAATATGTTGCTCATGTCGTAGATAAAAAGTGTCCTGCCGGTGTCTGCGTCTCCATGCTGCGCTACGTCATCATGGAAGATCTCTGCAAACGCTGCGGTCTCTGTGCCAGAAACTGTCCGGCACAGTGTATTTCCGGAAACAAGAACACCCCTTATGTGATCGATAACGACAAGTGTCTCAAATGCGGCGTCTGCATGGAAAAATGTCCGTTCAAGGCCATCATGAAGAATGCTTAGTGAGTTTATTCGGAGGACGAAAAATGAAGAACAAGAAAAGAGTACAACTTACCATAGACGGCATGGCGGTCAACGTGCCGGAGGATTACACCATTTTGCGCGCAGCCAAGGAAGTCAATATCAAGATCCCGACCCTGTGCTATCTCAAGGACGTCTGTGAGATCGGCTGCTGCCGTATGTGCCTGGTAGAGGTCGAGGGAATGAAGAACTGGCAGGCTTCCTGTGTGCAGAAGGTGGCCGAGGGGATGGTCGTCAGGACGCATACCCCGGATATCCTTAACTTCCGGAAGAAAAATCTGGAGCTGATCCTGTCCAATCATCCGGCCATGTGTCAGAGCTGCAACCGGGGTTCCAGCGGCTGTGAGCTGAAGACCCTGGCAAACACTATGGATACGGAATTTGCCAATTATGCCAAAAATCAGGAGGTCATCACCGCGAATCAGATCATGGAAATCGATGACGGCATATCGATCATGCGCGACCCGAACCGGTGCATTCTCTGCCGGAGATGTATCAGCATCTGTCACAATGTGCAGACGGTCGGCGCTATCGATGTGATCAACAGGGGCTTCAATACGGTAGTCAGCACCACGTTCAACCGGCCTATCGATGAATCCAAGTGCGTCAACTGCGGCCAGTGCATCAACGTATGTCCGACAGGCGCACTTCAGGAACATTCCAATATGGACGATTTCTGGGAGATTCTCAAAGACCCGGAAAAGACGGTCATCGTGCAGACGGCTCCGGCAGTGCGTGCGGCTCTGGGCGAAGAATTCGGCCTGCCGATCGGTACGGATGTTACGGGGAAAATGGTTACGGCGCTCAGGATGCTGGGATTTGATAAGGTCTTCGATACCGATACCGGCGCAGATCTGACGATTATGGAAGAGGGAACCGAGCTGATTCAGCGACTGGAAAAGGGAGAAAATCTTCCGCTGATCACATCCTGTTCTCCGGGCTGGATCAAATTCTGCGAGCATAATTTCCCGGAACTCCTGGACAATCTTTCCAGCTGCAAATCGCCTCATGAGATGCTGGGAGCGGTGATCAAAACGTATTACGCGGAAAAAGAAGGGCTGGATCCGAAAAATATCGCGGTGATCTCCGTGATGCCGTGCACGGCCAAAAAGTTTGAAGCGCAGAGAGAAGAGCTTTCGGTGAACGGCCTTCCGGATGTAGATCTCGTATTGACCACAAGAGAGCTTTCCCGGATGATCAAGGCATTCGGCATTGATTTTCCGGCCTTGCCGGACAGTGATTTTGACAATCCTCTGGGTATCTCTACGGGAGCCGGCACCATTTTCGGCGCTATAGGCGGCGTGATGGAAGCGGCGCTGCGAACGGTAGCGGATATTCTCACCGGCCAGTCTTCGGATTCCATCGATTATATGCAGGTAAGAGGCCAGGATGAGGGGATCAAAGAGGCAGAGATCCGCATTGGAGAAAGAGTGATCAAAGCGGCGGCGGCTCACGGTCTGGGCAATGCCCGCAGACTGATGGAACGGATAAAAGGCGGAGAACATTTTGATTTCATCGAGATCATGGCCTGTCCGGGCGGCTGTGTAAACGGAGGCGGACAGCCTCAGCAGCCGTCAACCATACGAAACTGGACGGATATCGGTGCAGAAAGAGCGGCGGCGCTTTATCGCAGCGATCATGAAAGCTTTGTCCGGAAGTCGCATAAAAATCCGGTCATCAAAGAGCTTTACAAGTCCTACCTGGGCGAGCCGGGCAGTGAAAAGGCGCATCATCTGCTGCACACGCATTATCAGGCGAGAAACTGAAGAACCAGAAGAGATAAGAA
>CALXJA010000018.1 GCA_944388465.1 uncultured Emergencia sp. | reverse complement strand
ATCGCTTCGTTCACCACAGGTGGAAGGACGTTTTTCATCGCCTGAGGCAGTATGATATCCTTCATCGTCAGAGATTTGGGCACGCCCAGAGCATGGGCCGCTTCATACTGTCCGCGATCGATGCTGTTGATCCCTCCTCTGTATATCTCGGCAAAATAAGCGCTGTAATTGAAGACAAAGGTGATGATAACCGTAGGAAACAGCGCCAGCTCAATATGCAAAACAATCGGGAAAAAGAAATAGAAAAAGAACAGCTGCAGCATAAGCGGCGTTCCTCTGAATATCCACACGTATACCTTACAGATAAAGCTCAGCGGCTTTATTTTACTGAGCGCTCCCAGCGCAAAGGGAAGGCCGAGAGGAAGTGAAATCAGCAGAGTCAGTACAAATACTTCTAGCGTCCTCCAGGTTCCCTCGAGCATAAAAGGCAAAAAACTCGAAAAATATTCGCTCATTTTAAAGCTCCTCTCTTTCTGTGATTAAGCCGGTTCACCAGATGCCGGCGGAACTATGACATCCCTTTCTTCAAGAGAAAGTACAAGTCTGGACAGAACTCCGCCCAGACTTTGCAGGAAAAAAATCTATGCTGAAGATCAGCCTTCCAAAGGTTCGAACACGACGATATCCTTTCCAAACCACTTTTCGCTGATTTCCGCCGCCGATCCGTCTTCCACCAGTTTTTTCAGAGCCTCGTTGACCTTATCGCGGAGCTCCGTATTGTCCTTTGCAAAACCGATGACGTAGTAGTCGTCGCCCAGATCATATGAACACTCTTTCATCTCTCCGCCCAGGTTTTTATTGGTATACTCGCCCAGAACCTGATCCACCGCAATAACATCGATTCTGCCGGCCTTAAGATCCATGATTGCCGTATCGTAAGTATCGTACTCGGTAATGTTCTCCTTGAAGGAATCGTAAGCCTCGTTTTCCTGAAGCATTTTCAGAGCAGATGAATCCACCTGCGTTCCGATCTTCAGATCGGCCAACTGATCCGCTCCGGTCACATCGAGATCAGAATCCGCCAACGTCATCAATACAATCTTGTTGTTCAAATACTTGTCCGACAGGGACATCGCCTCCAGACGCTCCGGCGTAATGGACATGCCGTTCCACACGCAGTCTATGGTGCCGGACTTCAGCTCCATTTCTTTTGCGTTCCAGTCGATCGGTTTAAATTCTACTTTCATACCCAATTCTTCTCCTACCTTGTTGGCGAGGTCGATATCAAAGCCTACCAGATCTCCGGACTCATCCCGAAATCCCATAGGCGCAAAGGTATCGTCAAGGCCGACTACCAAAGTTTCCCCTTCGCTTTCTTCTTCTGCGTTTCCGCAGCCGGTCAGCGCAAACAGTCCAAAAGCCATCAGGACAGACAGCGTAAGACAGAATAATTTCTTTTTCATTAGTAAATCCTCCTAAAACACCGTTTTGCTTTCTTGCTTCATTAAATTAAAGTATCAGTGTAATAAATATACTATATATCTTTCCTTTTGTCAATATTCTCAGCAAGTTATTTCCCATTCAAAAGAAAACATAGGAAAAGCCTTCCGAAACTGCGCTTTTCGGAAGGCTTTCGCCTGCATTAATAAATTCTATATTTCTCTGCCGACGATATCGTAATCGAAGGCGTCCTCGATCAAAACCTCTGCCAGATCTCCCGGCTCGTGCTTTTTATCCGAGGTGAAGATTACGGCATTGTCGATCTCCGGCGCATCGTACCGGGTTCGCCCGATAAAGCTGCCGTCCTGGTCGATCTCATCGACCATAACCTGAAATACTTTTCCGATCTTTTCCTGATTTTGATTCAGGGAGATCTCCATCTGCCTGCGCATGATGCCGTCGAGCCGCTGCTCTTTGATTTCCTCGTCGATCTGCCCTTCCATTTCACCGGCCGGCGTATTCTCCTCCTGGGAATAGGTGAACACGCCCAAGCGCGCAAATTGCTCCGTCTCCACCAGATGACAGAGCTGCTCGTAATCGTCCTCTGTTTCTCCTGGAAATCCTACGATCAGCGTTGTCCTTATGTGAATATCCGGGACGGCCTCCCGCAGTTTCTCCAGGGTCTGATGTATAGACGCAGACGTAGATCTCCGATTCATCGCGCGGAGCACCCGATCGCTGGCGTGCTGAAGAGGGATATCCAAATAATTGCATATCTTCTCTTCTTCGGCGATGGTTTTTATCAATTCGTCGGTAATCCTGTCCTCATAACAGTACATCAGCCGAATCCAACGAATTCCGCTTATCCGGCAAAGTTTGCGCAGCAGCTGAGGAAGACGCAGTTCACCGTACAGGTCCATCCCGTAATAGGTCACATCCTGGGCGATGAGAATCAACTCTCTGCATCCGGCAGCAGACAGCTCTTCCGCCTCCTTCAGAATGTCCTCTTCGCGCTTGCTCCTGTATCCTCCTCTGATCTGCGGGATTACGCAATAAGCGCAAACGTTATTGCAGCCTTCGGCGATTTTAAGCGTAGCCGAATAGGGATTCTCATCCAGCTTTCTCGCTGTCCGCTCCAGCACCTTTTCCGCGCACCGACTTCTGATGGTGCGCCGCTGATCCAGCTGTCGCAGAAGTTCCGGCAGCTTTTCATATTCGTTTACGCCCACAAACAAATCCACTTCCGGCATTTCTTCAAAGAGTTCGTCCCCGTAACGCTGAGAAAGGCAGCCGGAAACCACCAGCTTTTTCCCTTCTTCTTTATACGCGGCCATCTCGAAAATCCTGTCTATGGACTCCTTCTTTGCATCGTTGATAAACCCACAGGTATTGACCACTATCACCTCGGCAGCTTCGGGCGACCGGACAATTTCGAAATGATTATCTTCCAATATTCCCTGGGCTGTCTGCGTATCGTAAACGTTTTTCGGGCATCCAAGAGTTTCAAAATATACTTTCATCTATTCTTCTACTTCACCTTTCATTCCTTCCAGCTCTTCTTCGGTTATCAGAACCTGTCTCGGACGGCTTCCATCCTGAGGTCCTACAATGCCGCGCGCCTCCATCATGTCCACAATCCGAGCAGCTCGATTGTAACCGATGCGAAATCTTCT
>CALXJA010000017.1 GCA_944388465.1 uncultured Emergencia sp. | reverse complement strand
CCGGATCCTCTTCCTTTTGATCTCAATGCGCCTCTGGTGGAGATCGGCGATGACGCTTATGCAGAATGGTACCGCGATATTAACGATGAAGAAGAAAAGTATCAGGGCAAGGTGCTGCGGATAAAGGGACGCAGCGTACTGGGCGGAGGCCTTCCTGATGATAAATTTGTTTTCGGACGTCATGTGATGACCTGCTGCGTAGAGGATATTCAGTTTGCCGGTCTGGTATGCACCTGGAAGGATGCAGCGACAACACTGGAACATGGCGGCTGGGTGACCATTGAGGCAGAGGTCAGCATCCAGTACGATGAAATGTATGGAGAGAAAGGGCCGGTGCTTTGCTGCAGAAAAGTCGAGCCTGCCGAAGAGGCTGTACCGGAGGTGGCACAGTTTTAAACGAAGGTGGACAAATCGTTATACCTAACCTTATACCTTGCATTGCTTTTCGGCTTTGCGGGGTATAATTTTTATACCCATCCTTATACTCTGCCGTGCTATTTTGCTGTATGGAGTATAACTTCTTTTCGCCATTTTATCGGCATGGCGTTGGCGGGAGAAACCACTGTCAACAAGAAAGAGAAATTGTATACAAAAACACTTTGCATTATTATGGGAAAAAGTGTTATAATAAATGTATACAATGTCGTCGCGCAGAACAGGGAAGGGAGATGAAAGCCCTAAGATGTATGAAGTTGATGATTTAATTATGTATGGCAGTACTGGCGTATGCAAGGTATCGGATATCGTGAAACCGGACTTCGCCGGCTCTGATGAGGACAGGCTTTACTACGTGCTGGAGCCGCTGTACCAAAGCGGCGTGATCTATGCGCCTGTGGACAATGAGAAGGTGCACATGCGGCCGGTGATTTCCGAAGATGAAGCAAAAGATCTGATTGAGAATATCCCGGAGATCCATACGGAGATTTACAAAAACAGCAGCATGCAGCAGCTCACCAAGTATTATCAGTCGATCATCGATACCCACCGTTGCCAGGATCTTCTGAGGCTGACCAAGTCCATCTACATGAAACAGGTGGATGCCCGTAAACAAAATAAGCATCTTGGCCAGATTGACAAAAAATTTATGAAGAGAGCAGAGGATTTACTTTTTGGAGAATTTGCAGTGGCGCTTCGCGTATCCAGAGAGGATGTTCAGCATTATGTGCTGGACAGGCTCAGCGAAGAGTAGGTAAAAGATAGACAACAGATCAGCTATGATCCGGTTGTCTATTTTTTTATGCCTGCGAATGTAATTCCCCTATTGACAGAGTGCAGAGAGTAAGAGTATAATCAATGTTGCAATGCGGTTTAGAAATACTAAACTCAATGTTTAACATTTTGCGACTTCAACAGGAGATACAGGAGACATGGAAGAAGGGATAGCGTGGAGATTGGTTCAAAGATTAAGGAACTGAGAGTAATCAAAGGGCTGACACAGGAAGAACTGGCGGACAGAGCAGAACTTTCCAAGGGCTTTATTTCCCAGCTGGAGAGAGATCTGACGTCTCCGTCCATTGCCACACTGGCGGATATCCTGCAGTGTTTAGGCGTTTCTGTGGCGGAGTTTTTCGCAGAAGACAGCGACGAACAGATCGTATTTGGCGGCGAAGATTATTTTGAAAAAATCGACGACAGCCTGCAGAACAAAATCGAATGGATTATCCCCAACGCGCAAAAGAACATCATGGAGCCGATAAGGCTTACTCTGCAGCCCGGCGGAGAGACTTATCCGGACACACCTCACGAAGGCGAAGAGTTCGGATTTGTCCTCGAAGGCGAGATCACCATACATCTGGGAAAGCGGACGTACCGGGCGAAAAAAGGCGAATCCTTTTACTATACGCCGGATAAGACACACCATATTTCATCGGCAAAGGGAGCGCGGATCATCTGGGTCAGCTCACCGCCGAGTTTTTAAAGAAAGGACTGGACATGGCAGCATCATTAATCGAACTGAAGAACATTTTCAAGTCATTTGATGACACGACCGTGCTGGATGATTTTAATCTGACGGTAAACCAAAACGAATTTATTACTTTGCTGGGTCCGTCAGGCTGTGGAAAGACCACGACGCTTAGAATCGTCGGCGGTTTCGAAAAGCCGGACAGCGGCCAGGTTTTTTTCGAGGGGAAGGACATCACCGACGTACCTCCCAATAAACGCCATATCAATACGGTTTTCCAGAAATACGCTCTGTTTCCGCATATGAATGTGGAGCAGAATATCGCCTTTGGCCTGAAGATCAGCGGCAAAAGCGAAAGCTATATCCGGGACAAGGTGAAATATGCCCTGAAGCTGGTTAATCTTTCCGGCTATGAAAAGCGGAAGATCGACTCTCTTTCCGGCGGCCAGCAGCAGAGAATCGCCATGGCCAGAGCCATCGTCAATGAGCCGAAAGTTCTGCTGCTTGATGAACCTCTGGGCGCACTGGATTTAAAGCTGCGTCAGGATATGCAGTACGAACTGATCCGGCTCAAGAATGAGCTGGGGATCACGTTCATCTATGTTACCCACGATCAGGAGGAAGCCCTGACCATGAGTGACAAAGTTGTGGTCATGAACGGCGGATATATCCAGCAGATGGGCACGCCGGAGGAAATCTATAACGAACCGGAAAATGCTTTTGTCGCAGACTTTATCGGCGACAGCAATATCCTGGACGGACTGATGCTGGAAGACCGGGTGGTAAAACTCTGCGATACGGTATTTCCGTGTATCGACGAGGGTTTCGGGCGCAACAAGCCGGTAGATGTCGTTATCCGGCCGGAGGATCTGATTATCGGTAAACCTGGCGAAGGAAAGCTGGATGGAGAAGTGACCCACAACGTATTTATCGGGGTTCACTATGAAATGGAGATACAGGCCGGCGGTTTTCTCTGGCTGGCGCAGAATACCACCAGCTATCCGGTGGGAACGAAGGTCAGCCTGGATGTGATACCAGAGAATATTCAGATCATGCACAAACCGCAGACCAAAGAAGAGGAGGCCATAGAGATCGATGTCTAAACGTATTTTTGCCGGTCCTTACGGCGTGTGGATCCTCGGCGGAACGATCATCCCTTTGCTGGTCATCGCTTACTATGGACTGACCGACCGCAGCGGAAGCTTTACGATAGCAAACGTCACGGCTATTTTTGGCGCCGAGCACGCGCAGGCGCTGGGTCTGGCGCTGCTGCTGGCACTGATCAGTACGGTGATCTGCTTTTTGCTGGCCTTTCCGCTGGCGCTGATTTTGAAGGACAGCCGCATCGGGAAAAAAGGATTTATCGTGTTTATTTTTATTCTGCCGATGTGGATGAATTTTTTGCTGCGCACCATGGCCTGGCAGGTCATTTTGGAAAAAGGCGGCATTATCAACGGGATCCTGACGAGTCTGCATCTTCCGCCGCTTGAGATTATCAACACGCCGGCAGCCGTCGTGCTGGGTATGGTCTACGATTTCCTGCCTTTTATGGTGCTGCCTATCTACAATACGCTGATGAAAATCGACGATAATATCATTGAAGCGGCTTATGACCTCGGGGCAACAAAGAAACGGGTGCTTTTTGATATCCTCCTGCCGCTGAGTATCCCGGGGATTGCCAGCGGCGTAACGATGGTCTTCGTTCCTTCGCTGACGACATTTGTTATTTCCAATATGCTGGGCGGCGGAAAAATCAATCTGATCGGTAATATCATCGAACAGGAGTTTACCACCAGCTCCAACTGGAACCTGGGTTCGGGACTGTCTCTGGTCATGATGGTGTTCATCGTGATCAGCATGGCGGCCTTAGGAAAACTGGATAAAAACGGGGAGGGCAATCTGATATGAAAAAGTTCACGAAGACCCTCTATCTCGTTCTGATTATTTTATTCCTGTACCTGCCCATCGCCACGCTGATGGTGCTCTCCTTTAATGAGAGCAAGTCCATGTCCGTTTGGTCAGGCTTTTCTCTGAAATGGTACAAGGAGATGCTGGGCAATACCATGATCATGGAGGCGATCTGGAATACGTTTACCATTGCGCTGTCTGCTGCGGCCATCGCCACGCTGATCGGTACACTGGCCTGCATCGGGATCATGTCCATGAAAAAAAGATCGGAGACGGTCATCATGGGATTAAACAATATTCCGCTGCTCAATGCGGATATCGTTACCGGTATTTCCCTGATGATGACGTTCCTGGTATTCGGTATATCGCTGAACTGGGGAACCGTGCTGCTGTCGCACGTGACCTTCTGCATACCTTATGTGATCTTGTCAGTCATGCCGAAGTTCAAGCAGATGACGCCGAATTCCTATGAAGCGGCTCTGGATTTGGGAGCAACGCCGGCATACGCCTTTTTCAAGATCGTGCTGCCGGATATCCGGCCGGGAATCGTTTCCGGATTTCTGCTGGCCTTTACCATGTCGGTAGATGATTTCGTCATCACGCATTTTACTCGCGGAGCGGGCATCAATACGATCTCCACGCTGATCTACAGCCAGGTCAAAGTAGGCATTCGGCCGACTCTGTTTGCTCTGTCGACCATGATCTTTGTGACGGTGCTGATCGTGCTGGTGACGGCGAATTTTGCTTCCTCGAAAAAGGAATCTAAAAGCCATAAACGGATCATGGCGCTGCTGGCGGTCTTTGTAGCGGCCATACTGGGCGGCGTTCTCTTCCTCAGCGGCTCCGTCGGAGGCGCATCCGGCGGAAAGGAAGTTCGGGTCTACTGCTTTGGCGACTATATCGATCCGGCGCTGATCGAAGAGTTTGAAGAGGAGACCGGTATTTCTGTGGTGATGGATACCTTCGATACCAATGAGGAAATGTATCCGGTCATCAGTAAGGGGACGGTGGACTATGATGTGATCTGCGCCTCGGATTATATGATCGAGCGGCTTATCGACGAAGAGCTTTTAGCGGAACTGGACTATTCGCTGATCCCGAATATCGCCAATGTCGAGCAGGGTTATCTGCAGTTGGCGGAAACGTTCGATCCGGAAAACATGTATTCGGTGCCTCATACCTGGGGAACGCTGGGAATTCTCTACGATACGGATAAGATTCCGGAGGGATCCATTACGTCCTGGAATGATCTGTGGGATCCGAAGTATGAGGGAAAAATCGTTATGCCGGACAGCATGCGCGATACCCTGGCGGTGGCGCTGAAGGCAAAGGGCTATTCCCTGAATACGAAAGACGAAAGCGAAGTCAGCGAGGCTGCAGAGTATCTGACGGAGCAGAAGCCGCTGGTTTATAAATACGCTAATGACTCAGCACGGGATATTATCCTGGGCGGCTCGGCGGATATCGCCGTAGTCTGGAACGGCGAGGTGCTTTACTGCCAGGATGAAAAGCCGAATCTGTCCTTTGTAATTCCGCAGGAGGGCAGCGAAGACTTTACTGATGCCTGGGCAGTACCGGCTTCTGCAGTTAACAAGGAAAATGCAATGAAGTGGATCAACTTTATGCTGGATAAAGAAGTAGCCATTACCAACTATGAGTATCTGACCTACTCGATTCCGAATATCGCGGTTCTCGATTACGTGAAGAACGATGAGGCGAAAATGGCGGTACTCTTCCCGACCGACGAAGTCCTGCAGCGGTGTGAAGCGCTGCAGAGTCTGGGCAGCAAGGCGGACGATATGTACAGCGAATACTGGAAGCAGTTCAAAGCACAGTAACGCACAGCATATATTTGAGATACTCCCCCCTGCAGCAAGACTGGTAAAATGGTTTTGCACAACAAGCGACAGCGGTATTCTCTGATTCGGGAATACCGCTGTTTGCTGCCGTGTGTTTTATCAGGAACACAAT
This sequence comes from uncultured Emergencia sp., assembly GCA_944388465.1. Taxonomy (GTDB): domain Bacteria; phylum Bacillota; class Clostridia; order Peptostreptococcales; family Anaerovoracaceae; genus Senimuribacter. The sequence goes on along the minus strand of CALXJA010000017.1, from coordinate 3,287 downwards.
GATATCGAATAAAAATCGAATAAAAACAGATGCGTAAAAAGTAATTAAATTCGGAAATTTGACATTTTACAACAAAAAGGGTAAAATAGACTGTCTTTCGGCGATGCGTCGATCGCTCTCCGGAAGGCAGTAAAAAAGGAGTTAAAGTAAAAATGGCTAAGACCTATAAAAAGAGACGCGGGGATCGCAAAGACGCCAGATGGCTCCGCGATCTGGATGCACTGCATGCTTTCACCCCGTATCTGTATCCGGACAGAGCGGACAACGAAGCCTTTATCAGTGAGCGCATCGATCTGACCAATGTAAACGCATATATCGACAGAAAAAACGCAGAAAATCCGGAAATGGAGTACAAGCTGTTTCAGATCATCGTTGCAGCTTTCGTCAAGACCGTTACGCTGCGGCCAAAGATGAACCGATTCATCAAAGGATGCCGGGTCTATCAGCGGGATGAACTGACAGCGGCTTTTGTGGTCAAGAAGCAGTTTGCCGACGAGGGCAGCGAGGCGCTGGCGTATATTTCTTTTGACGAAAACGCCAATCTTGAGGTAGTCCGCCAGGAGGTCTACGATATCATCTATAAGTGCAGAGGCGATGAACTGGACAATTCTACCCAGGGTATGGATACGCTGACCAAACTGCCGCGGTTTGTGCTGCGCTTTGTCATGTGGATTCTTCATCGTCTGGATTTTTACGGACGCGTACCGGATTTTCTGATCAAGGAAGATCCCAATTATGCGACAGTATTCATCAGCAATCTCGGTTCTATCGGTCTGAAATCCGGCTATCATCATCTCTGCAACTGGGGAACCAATTCGATCTTTGTGGTTCTCGGCGAGAAAAAGACCGTAGACGGCAGAGAGGTTGTCGACCTGGGCATTACGCTGGATGAGCGTATCGCCGATGGATATTACTATTCAAAGACGATCAAATTATTAAAATACTTATTACAGAATCCGGAGCTTCTGGAGACTCCGGCAAAGGAGGAAGTGGATTATGACAGAGATTAAGGCTCCATGGGTAAAGAATCTGGGCGGTGTTCCGGCGCATCTGGAGTATCAGCAGGGTACCATGTATGAAGCGGTAGAGTCCGTGGCTCTGCGCTATCCGGACTATGTCGCTTACGATTTTATGGGCGGAAAAACCAGCTACAAGACATTTATCAGGGAAATCAATGATTGCGCCAGAGCGCTGAAGGCGATCGGCGTGCAGGAGGGTGAAGCGGTTACGATCTGTATGCCGAACGCACCTCAGGCGCTGGTCATGTTTTACGCAGTTAATCTGATCGGCGCGGTGTCCAATATGATCCATCCCCTTTCCAGCGAAAAGGAGATCGAGTTTTGTCTGAGAAAGTCCGGCAGCGCAGTGTGCCTGACGCTGGATCAGATGTATGGCAAATTCGAAAATATCCGGCAGAACGTGCCGCTGCGCTCGCTGATCCTGACCAGTGTCAAAGACGTACTCAGTCCGATCAAAAAGAAGGGCTATTATCTGGTAGAAGGACGCAAGATCAAGAAAGTGCCTAAAGATGCGGTGATCATCTGGTGGAACAGCTTTATCAAAAATGGAAAGTCCTACAAGGCGGAATACGCCGTCAGAAGAAAGGCCGGCGATCCGGCAGCGATCCTATACAGCGGCGGTACGACAGGCACGACCAAGGGAATACTGCTGTCCAACCTGAATTTCAACGCCCTTGCCGCACAGATCATTGCAACGAACAAGATGTTTAAGCCGGGGGATAAAATGCTGGCTGTGATGCCGATCTTCCACGGATTTGGACTGGGAGTAAGTATTCACTCCATGGTGGCCAATGGCGGAAGATGCATCCTGATTCCGCGTTTCAATGCGGAAAGCTATGCCAAGCTGCTGAAAAAGCATCAGCCGAATTTCATCGCCGGTGTGCCGACACTGTATGAAGCGCTTTTGCGGCTGCCGTCTTTGGATAAAGTCAATCTTGCCTGCCTGAAAGGCGTATTCAGCGGCGGAGATTCCCTTTCCATCGAGCTGAAAAAGCGGTTCGACCGGTTCCTCAAAGATCATGGCGCCCACGTGGTGGTCAGAGAAGGTTACGGTACGACGGAATGTGTTACGGCCAGCTGTCTGACGCCGGTACATATGGAGAAAGAGGGCAGTATCGGTCTGCCTTTCCCGGATACCTACTATAAGATCGTTAAGGTCGGCACCTGTGAGGAAGTGCCGTATGGCGAGGAAGGGGAGATCTGTATTTCAGGACCGACGGTCATGATGGGCTATGTCAATGATCCGGAGGAAACTGCCAATACGCTGAAGAAGCATGACGACGGCCTCACCTGGCTGCATACCGGGGATCTGGGCATGATGGACGACGACGGTTTCGTCTATTTCCGCCAGCGTATCAAGCGGATGATCGTAACCAGCGGCTACAATGTCTATCCTTCACAGATTGAAAACGTTCTGGACGCGCATGAGTATGTGCATATGAGTTGTGTCATCGGTGTTCCGGATCCGCTGAAGATCCAGAAGGTAGTCGCTTTCGTCGTGCTGAAACCGTCAGTCAAGCCGACGGAAGAGGTCAGAGAAGAACTCTATCGCTACTGCGAGAAGTATGTAGCCAAGTATGCGATACCGAAAAAGATCGAGTTCCGCGATATGCTGCCGAAGACCCTGGTGGGCAAGGTGGCCTACAGAGACCTGGAAAAGGAAATGCAGGAACGGGAAGAAGCCATGTAACCGTATAATTATAAAGAGAAAATAGAGGATCGGCGCGCTCTGCTTTTGAAGCAGGGCGCGCCGATCCTTTTGTGAACGATCTGTTTTTTTTTCTGCTATTTAGCGATTCTGTAAACCAGGGTGGACCATTTGGTATAGTAGGTCTCACCGTCGATTTCCCGAACGCCTCTGACTTTGTAGTAATAGCGGGTGCCCTTCACCAGAGCTTTCGTGTTTTTGTAGTAGTTGCTGATGCCGCCGCTCCTGGTGGTGAAGTATGGCTCGTCATCGAAGCTGTCCGGATCGGTAGAGCGGAAGACTTCGTAGAAGTCTACCTTGTAACCGGCGGATTTTGTCCAGTCAATGCGGATATAACCTGTGCCTGCCGTAGAGCTGGCTTTGATGGTGGTATTTTTCACACCGTTGATCAGGTTTTGCGAAGCAGAATTCAGATCCTGCTTTTTGTAGGTGATGCTGACCACATTGGACCATTTGCTGTAATGAACCGTGCCGTTGACCACCCGCCGGCCGCGGATCTTGTAGTAATAGGTCGTGCCGTTTTTCAGACTCTTCGTGTTTTTGTAGTAGTTGCTGGAGCC
>CALXJA010000016.1 GCA_944388465.1 uncultured Emergencia sp. | reverse complement strand
CGGCAAAAGCCTATACATTCGATACCCCGGGCGAATACACCGTCAAGTATACGGTGAAAAACAAGTATTCACCATATAAAGGCGCTTCTAAAACGGTCGTCATTACGGTAGAGGAAAAGCCCGGTGAAACGGATCCGCTGCCAGAGCAGATCTGCATCTGACGGATCAAATCGAGCAGGATCGGGCGATCAGCCCTCTCCTGCTCTTCCATTTCGGATTCATCTCCGTCATCATATGACAGCCCTATCGACGGGAGGGTTCATTCCTCTTTCTCCTCCGGAAGCGGGTGCCATGGCGGAGGTTCTTTGTGACACGCAAACAGTTTTTTTATCCGCGCTAATATTGCTTCTACAAAGTGGAACCATAGATTGCCAACGATAAACACGGCTACCAGAAGCAGCAGAAACTTCCCAATTTCTCCAAAAGACATTTCTTCCCTCACTTTGTTGCGAAACGATTCATAAAGAAGTCGGTAAAAGCAGCCAGCTCTTCATCCTGCGATACATAGACATACAATTTTTCATCTTCCAGCCAGTCATAAGCATTGATGCCAATGTAACTCTTTTTGTCCGGGTAAATCACAAAGGCGTCCGTAGGATACTTATTGCGGTATGCTTTCAGAATTTCAGAGCGGCAATAATAGGTCGGATCACCACAGCCGGAAAGATCAGGCACAGTAGGAACGACTACGATTGTCTGACGGGCTTCATTCCAGCCGACGATCAGATTCCCGATTTTCGTTTTACTGCCATGGACAAATCCATAATTGAAACGACTTACATCTTCGGTATATCCAAAAATCAGCCTGTAATCGTCTCCTTCCTCCACAACCTGGTTAAACAGCAGTCGCATTTTCTTTGCGTTCGCGTTGCTCTTTTCCATGTCAATTTCGGGTCCCTTAAACAACTTACTTAAAAATCCCATAATTCTTTTCCTCCTATATATTTTAGAGATTTTATGATAGACAGCTTCGTCCGCCTAATCTGCAGCAGTAAAAAAACCGAAATGTTCTGCGATCTGCCGCATAGCTTTTTTGACTCCGCTGCCGATATCCGAAATAAAGATAAATTTTATAATTTGTTTTTATTTTGGCTGTAAAAAAATCCGCCTGAACAGGGTAAGCATCTACAATATTCGGACGGATGTTTTTCTGCTGTCAGTCAGGAGGCCGTATCTTTTTTCCATTCCTCCAGGACATCGACGATCGCATCAAGCTGAAGACCGACAGTTTCATCGGCCGCTTCAGGAACAAACAGCGGCAGCATATCCGGGATTGCTCTGCGCACAACCATTACGGTCAGGCTCAGATTGATAAACAGGTTGATCCTTGCTGTGTCTGCCTTTATCCCGAAATTTTCTAAAATTTCTCCGAAAAGACGGCGCTGCTTCTGGCGGAATATCCGGTAGCTTTCCCTGGATAAATGCCGGAAAAGATGCTGCTGTTCCTCAATGGTTAAAATCGCAATGCCGTTTTTCTCCCCATAGCAGCAGGTGTAGAGAAACTGCCTGACCGCGTCACGCCAGTTCAAAGCCGGAGCAGTCATTAACATTTTCACATACGCGATGATTTTCGGCTGCTGCAGATAGAGTGTTTCAACAATCAAATCTTCTTTAGTTGCGAAAAAGGAATAGAAAAAAGTGCGTGATATGCCGACTTTTTTGTATATCTGTTCTACAGTTGTATGCTGTATTCCCTGTTTTGCCATCAGTTCCAGCGCAACAGTAACCAGCTCCGTTCGGATACGTTCTTTGTCCTCCTCAGAATAGGCCACCTTCGGCATACGCATCACCTCTCAAAATAAAAACAAATTTTAAAATTTAACCTTATTTTATCACAGCGGACGAGCCGATACAAGAGCCAAATACCCGCCGCGCAAACTCCTGCTGATCTATCCTGCCGGATTTCATCTCTTCCGCCAGAAGCAGCAGTTCCTCTGCGCTGAGAGCTGCACCGCTGCTGCCCGTACTCTCTGCGATTCTCTGCATCTGTTCCCGGTATTTTCCCTTGAAATGGCCAGATACAAAGAGGAAGCAATAGCGGGTCTGGCAGCCTTCAAAGCCTTTCCACCACGGATTTGGATTCAGTTCTTCCCGGCGCTGCTGGTTTTCCCGGATGTACCTCTCCATTTCGTCAGCCTGGGAAATCGGCAGACTGTATCCGCCGGAATAGGCCTTGGTATCGATAATCACGCCGTAATCCTGCGCCAGACCTTCGGTGTAGATAATCCCATCCGGCCTGCGGCTGCCGCCCAGATGCATCCCCTTAAAACCGCACTCTTCCGTGAGCAGCTGCAGGGTCTTCATCTCGAAAAGACGGTTCTGCGCCCCGTCATAGGCCAAATCGAGAAGGCAGAGATAATCATGGGAAAGGTTTGAAATCTGCGACCGCAGCCGTTCCTTCAGTGCTGCGGCGCAGGAACGCCCGACTACCGCAGGCACCGGCAGTAAAAAATCGCCGATCTTATCCTGATAGAGGCATCCTTCTTCTTCCGCCTTGATATCCAGGCCGATTCTGACCAGACCCCGGATATCGTCTCTGACCGTGTCGACGGTTTCCTCCAGGTTGTTGTCTGCCAGCGCTGCCGCGATCTGCTCATAGGTAAGAAAACGCTGGGCTTCGGAGATGATCTTCAAAATACGCGTCCGACGCTGACGCAGATATTCCCGGTCTTTTCCTTTCGTGGCCATCATTTCATAGGAAATATTTTTAGAGATGCGGCCGTGGCGGCTCCTTCCCCGTACCCGGTTCAGAGCCGAAAATCCCGCCCCGGTGATGACATAGGCCTGACCGATGGTCTCCTTGTACGTTCTTCCCGCCAGCGAAACGGAGACCTCCTTGGGGATCTGCTTTACCAGATCCAGGTTTTCCAGCCAGCGGCAGATCATCCGGGCATATTTATCAGAGGAACCGTCCCAGTCCGTCTTCATCTTGTTCTTTTCCGCCATGTCGTCCATTTCCGCCAGTGTGCGTATCAGCAGACCCTGCGGAAGACTGGTAAATCCATCCTCTCCGGCAAAGCCCAGCCGGCTTCCCAGCTCGTATTTGGTCAGATGCGTATTTTCATCTTCGGAAAGCAGAGTCAAAATGCGGACTGCCGGCGGATAGGCCAGGACTGCCCGGGTCAGCATTTCCTTTTCTTCTTCGTTCAGTTCTGTTCCGTCCGTCCTCGCCCGGGACAGCCGCAGTCCCTCTTCCGTAGCAGAAAACGTATCGTCGCTGTAGTGATACCGGATAAAGCCCAGAGCGTGAGCCCATCTGACGAAATTATCTGCAGGCCAGTCTCCGATAAACGGCCGTTTCTGGCCTCTGACTGCCGCCTGCACGATCCCGTTGCACCGGGAACTGCTCCTCGGCTTAAATGCGGTTCCCACCAGATTCGCATAACTGATGAAAAGCGGCCGCCTCTTCAGCGCCGCCATCAGTGTTTCTCTGCCATCCCGCTCCTCCACCAGCTCCGGCAGCCGCTTTTCCGCCAACGACCGATGCACAGGCGAGTCGGGATCAAAAATAGACACCACATCGCACAGGCTGCGAAAGCTGCTGGGATCCTGGATCCAGCCGAAGGTTCGTGATACGGTATTTTCCGTGGACAGTATCTGAATCATTTCTTCTCTTTCCTTCCGTAATTGGTGATCAAGACCTCCCGGCTTTTCCCTCTCTCCGTATTATAGCTGGAATTGGAATAGCTGCAGTCCAGTTCGTGAACATTGTACCGTCTGCTCCACTGCAGAAGTTCCTCGTTGACCCGTCCCTTGTGCTCCAGCACATTGGAAAGGGCAAATCGGATCCCCCGCCGGTCTGCTTCATCGAGCAGGGACAGCAACTGCCTGTCTTCCTCCTGGCTCCAGTCTTTAAACCCTCGATTTCCGTCGTTATAGCTTCCCGTAGTGATCAGGTAAGGCGGGTCGCAGTACAGCAGATCCTGAGGCCCCAGGATACGGAGGTCAAAATCCGTAAAATCCCGGGCGGTAAATCGGATATCCCCGGTCTTGATCCGTTTCATGAATGCGATCAGATTGTTTTTCATGCGATCGGAAAACTGGCTCCGATTTCTGCCGAAGGGATTGTTGTATTCCATCCGGTTATTGAAACGGAACTGGTAGTTGAAGGAAAAGCAGGTCAGGGCATACAGATCAACAGGGTCTCCTGTACGGTTATACTCGTCGCGAAAACGCAGAAAACCCTCTTCGTTTTCCTTTGAAAGACCGTACTGGCTGATTCGCCTGCAGATCTGTTCCAGAACCTCTTCGGTATCCTTTTCCTGCAGCGTCTGGAAAAGTTCAATGATCTTGGAATTGATGTCGTTACAGATGATCTGCTTGGCATTCACGTTGACCGCCACGTTGGCGCCGCCGGCGAACAGATCCACAAAGGTTGCGATATCTGCCGGAAACAGAGGCAATATCTGCGGCAAAAGCCGGTATTTCCCACCGATATAGTTGAGGGGACTTTTTAAATATTTGTGCTTCTGCGGTTTCAGATGGCCAGAGTCTGAGGCTGCCCCCGCCATGCCTTTCTCGCTGGCTCCGGCTTTCGCTTCTTCTCTCTGCAGTATCTCCTCCCTCAGCGCCTTTTCTTTTCCGGCCGTATTTTGCAGGGCAATGTGCTTTTTCCGCGGAATATCCTTGGCGGCGTAAAAGATGTATTCCTTCAGCTTGTCGTCTCTGCTGGGGATCTTGCTCTTGTATTTTCGGTAAGAGATATCATAGCGGCGAACCGAGCCGGAAACGGTATGCCTTTCGAGAATTTCTTCGATATCCCCGGCAGTCATCAGACCGTCAGTGCTGTAGCTGAGGATCAGGTGCGGAAAGCGTGCCTTTTCCACCAGATCCTCGAAGGTCTCTTTTACCTCGCTGCGCATACAGTAGAGGGATTTCTGCCCGCTGTAGTCCCGCATCCCGGTCACGCCGCGAAGCTGGGGACTGTCATAGCGGGAAACCGTCTCCAGCAGATGATAGTTGGACGCATACTGGCGGGTGTTGTAGGGAGGATCCATGTACAGGATGTCTCCTTCGATCTCCCTGATCAGCTTGTTGGCGTCCGTATTAAAGCATTGATTTTTCCGTCCGTTGTCGGTCACGGGCAGGCGGACCATCTCAAATTCCTTGTACGATCGTTTTTCCCAGGTCTTCAGATAGGCGCCGTAGGTTCCCGTAGTATTGGACACCGACGGCACCCCCTCGATAAGACAGGCCAGCAGATAGCAGAATTCCCCTTCGTCGATGAGGCCGCTTTCCCGCCAGGAGCCGATGGTCTCCCGAATAAAATCGATCCGCATGGCATTGACCGGAGAAAGATACATCCGCTGGCTTTCCTCCAGGGGCGAGTAGTTGCGGGCGATGAAATAACATCCCTTTTCCAGATCCTCTGCCGTGATCCTGGTCTCCTCCAGAAAGGCGAACGGATCTAAGATCCCGATCTTTTTCAGTTTTTCAAAGCCGGGCAGATGATTGTTCTCTATGGTCGCTTTCTGCAGAATGTAGGAAAAATGCAGAAAATCATTGGAGAGTATCGTGTAGCGCGGTTTGAAGTAACGGGCGACCACGCCGGTTCCGGAAAAAATGTCGCAGAATACCTGCTCCTGCCCGTCCGTGTTTTCGTCGATGACTTTTTCTATATCCTGAAGCAGCATCGCCTTGCTGCCGATGAATCGCATATTTTTCTCACATCCTTAAACATCCTTATTTGTCTCTATCAGTATACTGCTTCTGCACGCAATGCGCAAGAGCAGACGAGCATCCCGCGATTTCCTTTTAACTTCCGGTTAATTTTTTCCATCATTAATTTAACAACGGCTCTATTGTTCCTTAAATCTCGCTCTGCTATCATAAAGGCATAAACACAAGAACACGGACACAAGGGAGGTTCGCCATGAAAATCAATGAGATTATTCGAGAAAAAAGGAAGGAATTATCTTTGACGCAGGAGCAGATCGCAGTTTTTTTAGGGGTATCCGCACCGGCCGTAAATAAGTGGGAGAAAGGGGTATCACTTAGATAAAGATACCACCCCGCAAACCCACGCTTACATGACTTCATACAGCTCTGACAAAAGCCCCCGGTCGGGCCGGTACTGCCGGTCAGACCTGGGGCTTCTGCTAATACATATACATATCAGAATATCAGAATTTTGACTATATTGACTTTCCAAGAGCTAGTGACAAGAGTTGACCCGTTGAAAAAGTCCGTTATACTCTCTTTTTAGTTGACCAGTTATGATGTAAAAATACTCCAAAACACA
>CALXJA010000015.1 GCA_944388465.1 uncultured Emergencia sp. | reverse complement strand
GAAGTCAGAAGCACCTGATGGGTCACCGGATTCACGCTGACGATCATGTTCACATCCGAGCGGGAAACGGTATCGATGCTTCCGCTGATATCCAGACCGCTGATATATACGTTAAACGGTTCCTGTGTTACCCCGATATTCTTGGCAATATTCTCCGCGGCGATTTCAATCTCTACCGTATAGACGATTTCCGTCTGCGGCGCAAAATCGCTGTGTTCTTCCGTGATCGTGGTGTAATGCGCTTCACTGACGAAAACCGCTTCGCAGGTGCGGTCCAAAAGTCCTGCCGCCAGCGCCGACAGGCTCTCATCCATGGCATATTCCACGTCCAGCTCGTCCTGCAGCTTGTTTTTCGCCTCCGCATAGCGGGTATCGCCGGACAGATATGTATGCACCGTTTTGCCCCGCAGCCCCTCTCCGTCTGTAATACCACTGTCCTTACGGACTACTGCATAATACTTCTCCGTCGATGCGCCCACCTTGGTGATCTTGGAAAAAAAGTCCAGTGTGCCGCCCATATAAACCATGCCCGCCGCACAGACCGCCGTCAGCATGATAGAAAGTACCAGGGAAATAATGGTTCTGGACTTTTTGAATTTCCGTGAATAAAGTGCCGGAACCGTAAGCAGCAGCAACAGGATCAAAATCCCCGCCGCCATGCAAAGATACTTCAGTTTCAGTATATCCGTATAGGCCAGCATGCCGAAAAAGGCCGCCGCTATCAGCAGGTAAAGCACCGACCATACCCGGGTAAGCCGGTTCAGTTTACTTACTTCTTTTTTCTGTTTCTTGTTTCTCTCACTTCTCATCCTAATATACAGATCCTTTTCTCTCCCTTTCAGAAAGAACGGCCGTGCGCCGTCCCACCCCTTCTTCCGTCCGCAGAACTCGTGTTCGCAGAACTTATCCGCAAAACTCAGCCTCTTTGCCAAAAGACGTTCCGCGTCAGACCATGTTATTTTACTATTTATGTCGCAATTTGTCGATATGGGTTAAGAATTCTTTAGATTTAAATTTCTTCCGGTTTATATCTCTTCAGACTTTATTCTGCCGGAGTCCGCCTGCATCTCCGTGAACCGCCGCAAAGCAAACGGAGCCTGCGGCCGCCGTATAAAACACGGTGGTCGCAGGCTCCGAAGGGAGAATGGCGCAGAAGCTGCTGTCACAGAAGAGCAGCTGCTCCCGTGCCGCAATAATGAATCAGGATCGTTTCCGATTAGTAAGACAGATCGTTAACCGGCATCGTTCCGTCGATGAGCACGTTCATGCCCTGCAGATCCGGATTGTATGCCATGAAGCTCAGCTCGCTGTACAGCGGAATCATGTTGACATTCTCGAAGAGGTGCATCTGAATTTCGCCGACCTGCTCTGTTCTGGAATCGGTATCAACGGTTTCTGCCGCTGCCTGAACCATATCATAATACGCATCGGTATTTCCCGGAGCATTCTTGTCATAGTAGCAGCCGTTCAATACCAGCATCGGTTCTGCCCAGGACAGATATTCGATACCGGCGTCATACTCATCTGCGCTGATATTCTCGTAAACATAGTTCCAGTCGATAGCTTCGATATTCATTTCAAATCCGACTTCTTCCACCTGTTTAGCCATGATTTCTGCATCTCTGGTGCTGTCTGTCCAGCCGTACCAGGTAAAGGACAGCTTCTGTCCGTTCTTTTCGCGGATGCCGTCGCCGTCAGTATCCTTCCAGCCTGCCTTATCCAGCAGCTTCTTTGCCTGCTCAGGGTCATTGGCCAGGTTCTCCTGGAAATAGTCCTTAGCCTCCTGCGAGAAGTTCTGTACAGAATCGAAGATGATGGAATATGCCGGTGTTACCAGATTATCCAGTTTCTCTGCCATATCCTCTCTGTCGATGGAAAGCGCAAAGGCCTTACGTACATTTTCATCCTGGAAAATGCCTTTGTTTGTGTTCATTTCAAAGTAGTAGATATTCGGATAAGTAGCTTCTACCATCGCTACTTCGTCGGAGCCGTCCAGCTCCATCTTGGCATCCTGTGTTACCGCAGCCAGAATATCAACGGTACCGTTTTTCAGTTCTTCAATAGCCGTGAAATCCTCTACATTAAATCTGACCTGAATGGTCTCAAATTTGCCGGCTCCCTGATTTTCTACCAGCGGATTGGCACACTTATAGCCTTCGTTTTTGACCAGGTTGACCTCGGAACCGGAAACATATCCGTTTTCCTCAGCCAGCGCATACATGCCGTACGGATGAGATTCCCACATCAGTTCTTCATTGCTCATGGAATCCAGCTCATCCTTGTCGATAATGATAACAAAGCCTGCGCAGAAGTAGTACTGCATATCCGAACGGAACTCTGTCAGATGCAGCGTTACCTGTCTGCCGTCGATTTCCATGGACTCGATGTTGCTGTAACCATCTTTGTACGGGCTGACATCAAGACCATGCTCCAGTGAAGCAACGACGTCCTCCGGTTCTACCTGCTCACCGGTAGAGTAGTACATTCCTTCCGGTACGTTGAACGTAGCGGTCTTTCCATCTTCGCTGACTTCCCAGTCAGTGCATACGTTGTCAACCATAGTATTGGTCTCCGGATCCCACTGGAAAAGGGCACTGGAGTTCAACCCCTGGAAGCTGGCGGTTCCGTCCAGCTGATAAGCGTCGACACCATACCATTCGTTATCAATAATGGACAGGCTCGTCTTAGCCTCGCCGTCTCCTTCGCCTTCGTCACCGCCTCCGCCGCAGGCTGCCATGCCCAGAGCCAGCACGACGATGAGTCCCAGCACTAACAGTTTCTTTCTCATTTTGTTCCTCCTTTGAAAACACATAATGAAACCTTTACGTTTTTCTGTCCGCGAAAAGCTTCGCCAAACCGAAAACGCTCCCACATGTTAAACATGGATCTATATTTTCTCTGCCATGCAGAGAGAATATCACTTCAGCGGATGGAAGCAGGCGACCTGATGATCCTCTGCAACCATGGTATTGCCCGGCATTGTCGTCTTGCACTCTTCCGTAGCGTACGGACAGCGGTCGCTGAAACGGCAGCCGTTTCCGATATTGATCAGACTTCCCGGATCTCCCCGCATGATGGTCTTTTCTCTGCCCCGCAGGTTCGGATCTAAAATCGGCGCGGCATCCAGAAGTCCTCTGGTATATGGATGTTTGGCGTTGTTGGCGATTTCGTCCGTCGGCCCGAATTCCACCAGCTTACCCAGATACATGACGGCGATCCTGTCGCTGATGTATTTGATAACATTGAGGTCGTGGGTGATGACCAGATACGTCAGGTGCAGCTGATCCTGCAGATCCAGGAGCAGGTTCAGGATCTGCGCCTGAACGGATACATCCAGCGCGCTGGTCGGTTCGTCTAAAATCATGATTTTCGGATCCAGCGCCAGTGCTCTGGCGATGGCGATTCTCTGCAGCTGTCCGCCGGAGAGCTGATGCGGATAGCTGTCCAGATACCGTTCATCCATCTTTACCATGGCCAGCACTTCCTTCGCCTTTTTCTTCGCCTCAGCCCGGGAAATGCCGTGAATGATCAGCGGCCGCATGATGGAGCTCTCTACCGTCTGCCTTGGATTCAGGTTGGAGGCCGGATCCTGGAAAACCACGGCGATCTCGCTGCGCAGCTTTTTCATCTCTGCCTTCGTGGCCTTTCCCACATTAATTCCATCGATGTAGATGTCCCCCCCAGTTTTCCTGGAAAGGCTGAGAATCACTCTGGCCAGGGTCGTCTTCCCGCTTCCGGATTCGCCGACCAGGCCGACGATCTCGCCTTCTTTAATGGTCAGGCTGATATCATCAACGGCTTTTACATACGTAACATTCTTTTTGATCAGTCCCTTTGAGATGGAAAAGTATTTTTTCAGTCCGTCTAATTCGATCATGGTATTAGGTTCCATACTACTTTTCCTCCTTCCCGGCTAAATGACAGCTGCAAACGTGATTTTCTCCCACGACCCTGGCCGGAGGATCTTCCGTCCTGCAGATTTCCTCTGCATAAGGGCAGCGATTGGCAAACCGGCATCCCGGCTTCTTCTCTGTAATACGGGGAACGGAACCCTCGATCGTCTGCAGCCGTCCCTCATGCTTGGTTTTCCTCGGCAGCGCCTGCATCAGCAGCCGGGTGTACGGGTGTGTCGGGTGCGCGAAAATCTCAAACACATCGCCCGTTTCCACCATTTCTCCGGCGTACATGATACCGATCCGGTCTGCCACTTCGGCAACGAGTCCGAAGTTATGGGTGATCAGCATTATGGAGGTATTGAACTTTTCTTTCAAATCTTTAATGATATCCAGAATCTGCGCTTCTATGGTGACATCCAGCGCGGTAGTCGGCTCGTCGGCAATCAGAAGCTCCGGATTTCTCGACAGCATCATGGCGATCATGACTCTCTGCCGCATTCCTCCGGACAGCTCATGAGGAAAGCTGTTGACACGCTCCTTGGCATCCGGCATTTTTACATCCTGGAACAGTTTAACGACTCTGTTCCAGGCTTCCTGCTTATCCACCTTATCCAGCAGAATCGCTTCGGATACCTGGCTGCCTACGGTATATACCGGATTCAGAGAATCCAGAGGGTTCTGGAAGATCATGCCGATCTCTTTTCCTCTGATTTTCTCCATTTCTCCTTTTGTACAGGTGCGGAGATCTTTTCCTTTAAAGATGATCTTTCCGGTAATCTCCTCGTTCCCGCCGGGCAGCAGATTCATGATGCTGTGAGCGACCGTAGATTTTCCGCAGCCGGATTCGCCGACGACGGCAAAGATCTCACCCTTGTTGATGGTAAAGTTGATATCCTTTACGGCGGAAAGGTAGCCGTCCTTGACCTTGTAGTCGATGGACAGGTGTTCCAGTCTCAATAATTCTTCACTCATACTTCCGCCCCCTTTTACTGTGATTTCATGTGTGGATCGAGCAGGTCTCTGAGCCCCTCACCCAGAAGGTTAAATCCAAAGGTGACATAGACCAGCGCCAGACCCGGGAAAATGCTGAGCCACGGTGCTCTGGTAATGCTCTGAATGCCCTGGGAAATGGCAAGCCCCCAGTCAGGTGAAGGCGGCTGCGAACCCAGTCCCAGGAAGGAAAGCGTCGTCGTCGACAGGATCGTACCCGGCAGATTCAGAGATACCATAACGATCAGCGACGGAATGATATTCGGCAGTATGTACCGCATCATCAGGGAAAAATTGCTCTCCCCGAAAGCCTTTCCGGTTTCCACAAAGGCCATGTTCCGCAGCGACAGCGTCTTGGCTCTGACTGTACGGGCATAGCTGGCCCAGGCAACCAGCGAAATAGCGATAACGGTATTGGTCAGACCTTTTCCGATAAGGGTGACCACGGCCAGCGCCAGAATCGTTCCCGGGATACACCAGGTCAGATCGGTCAGAAACGAAAGGATACGGTCGACCCATTTGCCGAAGAATCCGCAGGCAAGACCGACGACAACACCGATAGCCAGCTGGATCACTGCACCCAGAAGCGCTACCCACAGCGCAATGCTGGCGCCATGTACGACCTGAGAAAATACGTCTCTCCCCAGTTCATCGGTACCAAACCAGAACTCTGAACACGGCGGTGTGTATCGTTCGCCCACGCCCTGCTCCGTATAATCATACGGGGCGATCACATCGGCAAAGATCACGACCAGAAGAACCGTGACCAAAATGGTGAATCCGATCATAAAATTTTTATTCTTCCAGCATTCATATACTGTTTCTTTCCATTTTTTCTTGTTCACCTTAGTTGTCACCTCCGCTCAAGGACAGTCTGATCCTCGGATCGAGGATACCCATGATGAGATCGCTGAGCAGATTGCAGATTACCGTCAGGATCGCGATGAGAAGCAGTACGGCCTGTACTACCGGCATATCCTGCACGATAATGGAATTCAGCAGCAGATTTCCCATACCCGGAAGACCGAACATCTTTTCGATGACAACAGCGCCGGAGATCAGCCACGGAATAGACATAAACACCAGCGTGGTGACCAGGATCAGCGCGTTGCGCAGCACGTGCTTGACCATGACGGTCTTTTCCGGAAGGCCTTTTGCGTAGGCTGTCGTTACATATTTTTCATTGAGTACTTCCAGTACTTCGGTTTTCGTGATACGCAGCGTGCCTCCCATACTGGCCAAAACGGTCGTCGCAACCGGCAAAACGTAATTCTCTGGAGACGAATAGCCGCTGATCGGCAGCCATCCCAGCTCTACAGCGAAGAGCAGGATAAACAGCGCGCCCAGCCAGAAGGACGGTACGGCCGTCATCAGCATGGAAAAATTGACGGTGAACCGGTCGAAGAAACCGTCTTTTTTGATCGCGCACAGCAGTCCCAGCGGTAAAGCGATCACAATTTCCAAAAGCAGAGACCAACCGCACAGTGTCAGGCTGTACGGGATTCTGTCTCCCATCAGGCTCCAGACATCGCTCTTGTAACGGGTCGATGTGCCGAAGTCTCCATGAAGGACGCCGTCGACCCAGTTCACATACTGCGTCATGAACGGCTGGTCATAGCCCAGTTCATGAGCCATTTCCTGTTTTACTTCTTCTGATACTTTGCGGTCAACTACCATGTCGATGGGATCGCCCGGCATCATGTACATCAGACTGAATACCAGAAACGATACGACAATAACAAGGAGTATACCTTGTAGAAACCGCTTAATTACATAATTCCTAATAATATCTTCTCCCTTCTATAAATATATATAAATGCTGAATGCAGCTCTTACTCTACTCTCTGGTACATCCGGTTGCCGCATCTTACCGCCCAGGCTTTTCCGTCCCGGAGATAAAATTCAAAGGTACTGATCTCATGATGCGGATCTCTGTCTCCCGGTGCATAACCGGAAAACACGGTTCCTTTGCAATACAGCAGATCGATATCCTGACCGTAGTAGTTTCCTTTCAGACATCCATCCTGTCGCCTTACGATCAGGTGTGACGGCAGACCCTCTTCTGCGAGAAAATCGCCGCATAGGGCTTCCTCCATACTGAAGGTCTTGCCCGATGGGACAGCCCAGTTGTGCGGTGTATCCAGCGGCAGGCCAAGAATATAGTTCCAGCATGCCCAGACAAAATGGGTCACGCTGACGTCTCCCTGATTGCAGAGAACCGCGGCAGAATAGCCTCCGGACAGAAATCCTCCTCTGCTGCTTACGCCGTGAAGCCCTCCGGTATGATCGCACAGGACGGTTCCGCTCATCCGGCTTTTTTCCAGTCCAAGACAGTAATATGGCTGATCTGACAGCGGGTACAGAGCGCCGATCATCTCTTCTACAGCCTCTTCCGGGATAACCTGTCTGCCTTCCCACATGCCCCGGTCACTGAGCATCTTATAATATTTCGTCATATCGCTGGCTGAGGATTTGACGCAGGCACATCCTCTAAACGGCGGCAGCACAGACCAGTTATCGTCGCAGATCAGTTCGCCTGTTTCTTCGTCGCGCTCAAAGAGGCTGGTCAAATTCCCGCCGGCTGTTTTTCTGGCTTCACCGGCATCCAGATCGAGCACGGTGCGCGTCATGCCCAGCGGTGTGAAAATCCGGTCTTTTAGAAACTGTTCCAGGGAAACTCCCGCAGCCTGATCCACAACATAAGAGAGCAGGGCGTATCCGTCATTGGAATAGCTCATGTACTCTCCCGGCGCACCAAGCGTCTTGTATTTGCCTTCGCTTATGTACTCTACGATTTGTTCGATCCTGTCCATCTTGTTCGGCGCAGTTTTGCACATATGCCGGTACCACGCCGAATCCCGCTCAATGCTGTTCATGGCAATGGACCATTCCAGCGGCGGCAGCGGCGGTAATCCTGCTCTGTGCATGGCGATGATCCGCAGCGTCACACACTCGTCAGGGGCGCCGGGGATATGCAGCTCCGGGAAATACCGGGAGATCGGTTCATCCAGATCCAGCTTTTTCTCCGTATGCAGGATCGCACATGCCAAAGCGGTCATGGACTTGCTCATTGATGCAACGCCGAATATTGTATCCTGATCGACCGGCAGTTTCCCGTCAGCGCTGCGGTACCCGAAGCCTTGTTCAAAAAGAACCCCTTCAGGTCCGCGTACAGATACGGCAACTCCCGGATATTTTTTCTCTTCAAATAATTTATGCAGAAAATTTTCAAATTCAAC
Organism: uncultured Emergencia sp.; assembly: GCA_944388465.1. Classification (GTDB taxonomy): domain Bacteria; phylum Bacillota; class Clostridia; order Peptostreptococcales; family Anaerovoracaceae; genus Senimuribacter. The sequence goes on along the minus strand of CALXJA010000015.1, from coordinate 1,114 downwards.
CTTGTCTCTCTTCATTGCCCATCTTCCTCGTCATATCATTTCAAATTTTCAAACAGTTTCCTATATTTTTAGCAAGCTTTATGCCAACTGTTTTCCTTTGATTTTTCAAGCACTATACTGCTTTGCCGATGAAAAGTATCACTTTTCATCTATGTTTAATCCTGTTTCATCCTATTAATCCGCCTTGTCCCCGGTGCACATCGCCATGATGCGTCGTTTTGTCCGGCGCGGTTTCCAACCGTGACTGGCAGGTGATGACCATGTTGCCAAAACAGGAAAAATGGAATTTCCGTCAACAAAGTAACGAAAGAGGTGGCGCTGTCGACTGATTTTGCCCGGATGCGGACTTTTTCCTGCAAATCAGCAAAAACCGCCGCAACAGCTGCTCTCCGCTGATGGTAAAACGGACTAATATGTAAAAAGTAAAGAAAAAGTCCGCGGCAGCAGGGAAATCGAGCCGGCTGCAGAAAAAAAGGTAATCCTATTTTATATTATTATATAATTTATCTTCACTGATTTTTTGACTTTTCTTTCATTTTTTGCTATTTTATTCTTCTCAGCGCGGACTTTTTTGTTTTTTTACGTCCATATAGTCCGTTTTCTCCCCACAGGCAAATGTGAAGGCGGACTGCTGCCCACTTTTTTTGAAAAAAAGTCCGTTTCTGCGGATGGCTTCTGTTGAATTTCCCATACGGACAGACGATCCTGCCAACTCTTCTCGCCCGCCCTGTCAGTTCCCAAAAACAGCTTAAAACCGCCATGACCATTGAGATTTCAATAGTTACAGCGGTTTTTATCAACACTTTTTGTCCTATAATCCAAAAAAGCGTACATCTTTGGCTCTTCACGCCCGTGCGAGCTGATTTCGCAAGCTGATTCTGCGGCTGATTCCGCAAGCTGATTTCGCCACATGCGTTTGCACGCAAAAGCCGGCCTGCTCTCGCAGGCCGGCTCTATCGCCAGGCTTTCGCCTTCCTTGCTATTCGCTTACTCGATGATCTCCGTTACTACGCCGGATCCTACGGTTCTTCCGCCTTCTCTGATCGCGAATCTCAGTCCTTCTTCGATCGCTATCGGGGTGATCAGGCTGATCTCCATAACAACGTTATCTCCC
>CALXJA010000014.1 GCA_944388465.1 uncultured Emergencia sp. | reverse complement strand
ACAGACAGAACGGTCTGGACGGAGATGAACCGGGAATTCATGTCCTATGAATACGGAGAAGAAAATGTGTGGGAAGATCCGATGAGCAAGGGAGACCCGGGAGAAATTTTCGACCGGATAGTAACTGCGGAAAACGCCGCGGAGCGGCTCTTTCTTATTGAAGAAGAGGGGAAGACCATCGGTTTTATGAACACGATTTCCTTTCTCAGCGTCTGGGCGCACGGAAAAGTATTGTTTTTAGACGATTTCTTTATCCGGGAGGCTTTTCGGGGAAAGGGCTACGGAAAAAAGGCGCTGAACGATCTGGAAGAACTGCTGCAGGCTGAGAACTACAGACGGATCCAGCTGATGGCGGAGGATACTAATCCGCGGGCGATCCATTTTTATCGGAAGCAGGCATATGGTCTGCAGAGAATCAGTTTCTTCTGTAAGTACATCTGAATCGTGACCCGATGAACGTTTACACTGCGGCAGCTTGCTCCAGACTTAGCCGGCGGAGCATCTGCCGCTGTTTTTACCGCCTTGACAACCAATACCCCTATGCGTATAATAAACATATACCCCCATAGGTATAAAGGGGAGAGAGAAGGGGGAAGGGGAAGAGAAGGAAGCGACCATACCTTACAGGACGGTCTGGTTTGAGCCGTCAGGAAATACGCGCCGGAAGCAAGCGCGAACAGACATAGAAACAGAGACGAAAGGACGGAAATACGCATATGGAAAAACTGGAATATTTTTTGGAATGGGGCGGGACAAAAAAGAAAGTCGCCTGTCTGCTCATCGGAGGATTTTCTCTTTTGCTCAGCCTGTTTGCCCCTTTGTCCCTGCCCTTTGACGCGGCGTGGATTGCGATCGTTCTGTGCGGGATCCCCATTATCCTGGAAGCCGTCATCGGGCTGGTTACCGCCTTCGACATCAAGGCGGATGTGCTGGTTTCTCTGGCTCTGATCGCGTCCGTGATCATCGGCGAAGATTTTGCCGCCGGAGAAGTGGCGTTTATTATGCAGCTGGGCGCGCTGCTGGAAGATCTGACTGTGGCAAAGGCCAGGGCGGGAATCGAGAAGCTGGTGCATCTGACGCCGCAGAAGGCGCGACGACTGAAAGCAGGAAATGAAGAGGTCATCCCGGCGGAGCAGGTACAGGCCGGCGATCTGCTCCGGGTGCTGCCCGGCGAAATGATCCCTGTTGACGGCGTGATCCTCTCGGGAGAGACGGCTGTCGATCAGGCGGTCATGACCGGGGAGCCTCTGCCGGTGGATAAAAAACCGGGAGACGAGGTTGCCAGCGGAACCGTCAATCAGTTTGGCTCCTTTACGATGCGGGCGGTAAAAGTTGGAGAAGACAGTTCCATACAGCGTATGATCCGCCTCGTACAGTCTGCAGATGCCGGAAAAGCAAAGATCGTCAGCCTTGCTGACCGGTGGGCGACCTGGATCGTCGTCATCGCGCTGACGGCTGCCGCGCTGACCTGGCTCGTTTCCGGAGAGATCATCCGTGCAGTGACGATCCTTGTGGTTTTCTGTCCCTGCGCACTGGTGCTGGCGACGCCGACAGCCATTATGGCCGCTATCGGAAACGCGACCCGGCACGGGTTCCTTGTTCGGGAAGGCGACGCCCTGGAAAGGCTGGCGATGATTTCCCGCGTCACCTTTGACAAGACTGGTACGCTGACCTACGGTAAGCCGGAGGTGGTAAAACTGTGCAGTCTTTCCCCTTTGTTTTCAGAAAAGGAACTGTTCCGCCTGGCAGCCGGTGTGGAGCGGCATTCCGAGCATCCGCTGGGGAAAGCGGTAGCCGGAAGCTATCAGAAAAGAGAAAAGGCGCCTGTCCCGGAGACAGAAGACTTTCAGATGCTGCCGGGCAGAGGCGTCAGAGGCCGAATTGAAGGAAAACTCGTACTGGCAGGAAATCCGCAGCTGCTGCAGGAGGCGAAGATCAGTATAGAAGACGAAGCACTGGCGAAAACAACGGAATATCAGAACCGCGGATGCACGATCATTTGGATCGCCGTAGACGGCAGCCTTGCCGGATTTTTGGCTCTGGCAGATACGCTGCGCACAGAGGCAGAGACCACGATCAGAGAAGTCAAGGAAGCCGGTGCGGTGCCGGTGCTGCTGACAGGCGATCATGCCGCGGCGGCAGAGCATATCGGCCGTCAGCTTCAGATCGAGGAAATACATGCCGGATGCTTGCCGGAGGATAAGCTGAACTGGATTGAAAAAAGCCAGGAAGACGGAATGCAGGTCTGCATGATCGGCGACGGGATCAACGATGCACCGGCATTGAAAAAGGCGCTGGTGGGCATCGCCATGGGCGGCGCAGGCAGTGATATTGCCGTGGATGCTGCGGATATCGCGCTGGTGGATGATGAGATCCGTCACCTGCCGCACCTGCTGCGTCTTGCCAAAAGGATGATGTTTACCATCAAGTGTAATCTGACGTTTTCCATGACGCTGAATGCCGTAGCGATCGTATTGGCCATGGCCGGGATCCTTAACCCTGTCGTCGGCGCTCTGGTGCACAATGCCGGTTCTGTACTGGTGATCATCAATTCGGCGCTGCTGCTGAACTGGAAAGGACGGAAAAGCAGAGTGATGCACGGCGCCGGCTGACGGAACGTCTGGCAGACTCCTCTTGACAAGGCACGTTTTTTGCCATAATCTGTGGATATAAGCCGGCTTGTCAGGAGCGCGGCTTCCGAGAAAAGGACAGGAGGAGTTCACAGTGAAAAAATTGGGTTTTGGCTGGATGCGTCTGCCGCTGACAGATCCGCAGGATCAGAAGAGCATAGATATGGATATGGTGAAGAAGATGGCAGATCGCTTTCTGGCAGAGGGATTTACCTACTTTGATACCGCGTACATGTATCACGAGAATACCAGTGAAATAGCGATCCGTGAGGCGCTGGTGAAGCGCCATGCAAGAGACAGCTTTACTCTGGCGTCAAAGCTTCCGGTGACGTATTTCAAAGAGGAAGCGGATAACGAAAGATATTTCCGGCAGCAGCTGGAAAAATGCGGAGTTGATTATTTCGACTATTATATGCTGCACGATATCAATCATCTGAGTATCGAAAAAGCGGAGAAATTTCACGCCTTCGATTTTCTCCAGAAAATGAAAAAAGAGGGCAGGGTAAAACAGGCCGGCATTTCGTTCCATGCCGACGCGCAGCTTTTGGATCAGGTCTTGCGCGAGCATCCGGAGCTGGATTTTGTGCAGCTGCAGGTCAATTATCTGGATTGGGAGCACCAGGCGATCCAGTCTGCGAAATGCTGTGAGACCGCTGCAGAGCACGGAAAGCCGATCATCGTTATGGAACCGGTGAAGGGCGGTACGCTGGCGGATATTCCACCGGAAGCGGAGAAGCTGCTGCGGGATTTTGCGCCGCAGGCTTCGCCGGCGTCCTGGGCGATCCGCTTTGCTGCCAGCCAGAAAAACGTGATGATGGTGCTGAGCGGGATGTCGAATATGGAGCAGCTTCAGGAAAACCTGCAGTTTATGAAGGATTTTCAGCCGCTGTGTCCGGAGGAATACGCGGTGTTGAAACAGGTGGTGAAAATTTTAGAGAAGGCTATCGCTATCCCTTGTACTGCCTGCCGGTACTGCACAGACGGCTGTCCGCTGTCGATTCCGATCCCGGAGTATTTTGCGCTGTACAATGCAGAAAAACAGGCGCTGAACAAGGGCTTTTCCACGCAGCAGACCTATTATGCCAATTTTATCCACAGCCGCAGCAAGGCTTCCGAATGTATCGCCTGCAGACGATGTGAGGAAGCATGTCCGCAGCATCTGCCGGTCAGCGATCTGATGAAAGAGGTGGCGGAGGTCTTTGAGCAGGAGTAGAGCCACAGGCAGCCGGCGCCGATAGACACAGAAAACAGTTGCTTTTGCACTGACGTGTGATAAACTGTAAAAGGAAAAGAGAGGAGGAGCCAACATGAAATTTGAAATCGCTGCAGAGGTTTTCGACCTCCTGCCCAACGGCTTCTTCGGCGTGGTAGCCGTAAGAGGTCTGGACAACACCAGAGAAGTCGCCGAACTTACAGAGATGCTCCAGGAAAATATTCACAGCTGCGAACAGGATTTTTCCGGAATCAAAGTGAAGAACGCCGATGCGATCGTGCCGTACAGAGAAGCCTTTCGCGCCATGGGGATCAATCCTAACCGCTATATGTGTTCCATAGAAGCGCTGCTCGACCGTATCGCCAAGGGAAAGGGATTTCCCCATATCAATGCGGCAGTCGATCTGGGCAACGCAGTATCCATCAAATACAGGCTTCCTATCGGTGCGCACGATATGGCGACGGTTCGGGAAAGTCTGCAGGTGCGTCCGGCGGAGACCGGGGATACCTTTGTTCCTTTCGGCGGAGGCGAGGCGGAAACGCCGGATGAAAAGGAAATCGTCTATGTTTCGGATCATCAGGTGCGGACAAGACGCTGGACCTGGCGCCAGAGTGAGATCGGAAAGATTACCGAAGCGACGGCGGATATTCTGTACCCCATCGACGGGTTTGCAGATCTGAACCGGGCGCAGGTCGAGCAGGCGGCGGCGGAGCTGGCTGCTCTGGCTGAAAGATATTTTGGCGTAAAGACACAGATCGGTTTTATTGACAAGGACAACCGAATTTTTACGGCAGAGTAGTATTGACAAGACAGTAATTTGCGAGATAATGATACTGTGGCAGGGGACGACTGCAAAAGCAGCCGTCTGCCACGGTATATTTTTTTGTCAGCTCGCTTCCGGAGCGTATCCCGCACGGCACAATATCCGGCAGAAGGCGGCGGTTTCTTTGCTGTTCCTGCGCTGTGCGGAATGCGTTTCTGATGCCGGCGATAAAAGGGTGGAAGGCTATTGCCGGGAATATATAGAGCTGCGTGGCGGAAAGGGGTAAGCATCATGGAATTAAAAAAAGTCCTCAGAGAACAGAGAGAATTTTTTCGATCAGGAGCGACACGCGATCTGCGGATGCGGCGCAGCGCTCTGCTGAAACTGAAAGCCGGTGTGCAGAAGCATGAGGCGGAGATCATCACCGCGCTGCAGGCGGATCTGGGGAAATCACCTTTCGAGTCTTACGAAACAGAGATCGGACTGGTTTATCGGGAGATCCGCTATATGCTGCGGCACTTGGAAGCCCTGGCCGCACCGGAAAAAACCGCTGTGCCGCTGGCCTGTTTTCCGGCTTCAGGCCGCATATACCGCGAGCCTTACGGCACGGTGCTGATCATGTCGCCGTGGAACTATCCGTTTCAGCTGACCATGCTGCCGCTGATCGGCGCTCTGGCCGCAGGCAACTGCGCCGTCGTGAAACCATCGGCCTATTCTCCGGCCGTATCTGCCGTATTGAGACAGATCCTCGACGAAGTCTTCCCTGCTTACTATGTCTGCGTTGTTCTGGGCGGCAGAAAAGAAAATCAGGAACTGTTAGAACGGAAATATGATTATATTTTCTTTACCGGAAGCCGGTCAGTGGGCAAGGAAGTCATGAAAGCGGCCTCCAGGCGGCTTACGCCGCTGACCCTGGAGCTGGGCGGAAAGAGTCCGTGTATCGTGGATGAAACGGCGGATATTCCCCTGGCAGCCCGGCGCATTGTCTGGGGCAAGTTCCTCAACTGCGGCCAGACCTGCGTTGCGCCGGATTACGTGCTGGTTCACCGCCGGGTGAAGGAACGTCTGCTGAAGGCCATGGTCAGAAATATCGAGGCTCTTTACGGAACGTCGCCGCTGGAAAGTAAAGATTACGGCCGAATCATCAACGAGAAGCATTTTGACCGGCTGACCGGGCTGCTTTGCGGCCATGAACCGTTTTACAGCAGCGGAAGCAACAGAGAGACCTGCCGTCTCGGACCGGTGATCCTTGACGATGTCAGCTGGTCGGACAAGGTAATGGAGGACGAGATTTTCGGACCGATTCTTCCCGTTCTGGAGTTTGATGATCTTCGCCGGGTGAGAGAACAGCTTTGTACCGGTTCAAAGCCGCTGGCTCTGTACCTGTTTACCCGCTCCAAAGCGGCGGAGCGCTGTATCCTCAGCGGCGTCTCCTTTGGCGGCGGATGTATCAACGATACCGTCATGCACCTGAGCGCGGATCAGCTGCCTTTCGGCGGTGTCGGAGAAAGCGGGATGGGAAGTTATCATGGGAAATACAGCTTCCGGACCTTTTCTCATGAAAAAAGCGTCATGAGGCGGGGACTGCTCATCGACGTGCCTTTGCGGTACCCGCCGTTCGGAAATAAGATGAAGTGGATGAAACTGTTTTTGCGATGAGGTCTTACGACAAGATACAGGAGAAAGGACATGCAGGAGATACTTAATCGGATTCTGGAAGACTGCCGGCGCTATACGCTGGAAGGAGAAGTTGCCTCTTATATTCCCGAACTGGGGAAAGGAAACAGAGAGGCGATCGGCATTTATGCGGCTACAGACGAGGGCGATTTTTTTGCCGGCGACTGGGACGAGCCCTTTACCATACAGAGCATCGCCAAACCGATTTTTCTGATGCTGGCCGTTCGGGACAATGGCATCGATGTGGTAAAACAGCATGTGGGCGTGGAGGCTACGGGAAAGCCGTTCAATGCCATCGACTATGCTGAACCGCTGCTGCTGCGGGAGCACATCAACCCCATGGTCAACATCGGCGCGATTGCCGTCTGCGGGCTGGTCAAGGCGGCGGACAACCGGGAGCGCTTTGCACGGCTGCTGGATTTTACCCGCAGAATCACCGGGAATCCGGATCTGGAGGTGGATCAGGAGGTCTACGATTCAGAGAAAAAAACGGGAAACAAGAATCGGGCGCTGGGCTATCTGCTGAAAAATTCCGGTATGATCTACGGCAGTGTGGAGGATTTGCTGGATGTATACTTTGCCATGTGTTCCTTAAAGGTGAACTGCAGAGATCTGGCGCGGATAGGTCTGCTGCTGGCTGCTCACGGTACGGATCGGGAAACCGGGGAGCAGATCATCCCGCGGGAAGAGGCGGTCTTCATCAATGCTGTGCTGATGACCAGCGGCATGTATGACGGCTCAGGGGAGTTTGCCACGACAGTGGGTATACCGGCCAAAAGCGGCGTCGGCGGAGGGATCATGGCGGACTGTCCGGGAAGGATGGGTATCGGTATTTTTTCTCCGGCCTTAGATAAAAAGGGAAACAGTGTTGCCGGGATCAAGATGTTGGAAAGATTGAGCCGGGAGATGCAGCTCAGTATATTTTAAGCGCGGCGCACCGTATTGGAGAATGTGCCGGCACGAGACGGAAAGGAGAGGCAATTTGCCATGACGATCACGAGCTTTGAACAGATCAGAAAGAATATGCGAACACAGACGAAGAGGACAGTAGCGGTGGCCTCCGCAGTGGAGGATAAAACGCTGGAAGCCGTACTGCAGGCTCATGACGAAGGTCTGGTCGACTATGTATTGACCGGAAAAGCAGAGGAAATTCTGCAGACAGCCCGCGAGATCGGCCGGAAAATCGATACAGACAGGATCGTGGATACAAAGGACGACAGCGAGGCGGCAGCCAAGGCCGTAGAGCTGATTCACAGGGGAGAAGCGGATTTTCTGCAGAAGGGGCTGCTGCATACCTCTGCGCTGCTGCACGCGGTGGTCAACCGGGAAACCGGGCTGCGCACCGGTAAAATGATGAATTTTGTCGCCATGTTCCAGACGCCGAAATATCACAAGCTTTTTGCGGTAACGGACGGCGGTATGCAGATCGCACCGACTCTCGAGCAGAAAAAAGAGATGATCGAAAGCACGGTGGAGCTTTTCCACAGTTTTGGGGTAAAAGAACCGAAGGTGGCCTGCATGTGCGCAGTAGAAGAGGTCAATCCCAAGATGCCGGAAACCGTGGAAGCGGCGGAACTGAAAGCGATGAACCGCAGAGGGGAAATCAGCGGCTGTATAGTGGAAGGCCCGATCTCCTTCGACCTGACGATGATTCCCGGGACGTCGAAGGTAAAGCGCTATTCCAGTCCGGTAGCCGGGGATGCGGATATTATTCTGGCGCCGGAAATTGCCGCCGGAAATATGCTGGCAAAATCGCTTTATACCTTTGGCGGGGCAATTATGGGCGGCGTCGTTCTCGGCGGCAAATGTCCGATATCCATGACATCGAGGGATTCCAGCGTCGAGGGGCGTATCGCCTCACTGCTGCTCAGCTGCAGTATCCTTAATGGGGAAAATACGCAAGAGTAGTCACGGCGCTTGTCAAAAGCGAAATTTATGTGATAAAATAGGCGATGGATGGCAGAGCGGCCAACCTGTTTCCGGAGGACAGGCGCGGATATCCCGGATATCCGGTCGTCGGCAGGGTTCGCCTGCCGCGTCTATGCGCTGCATTCCTGCATGGAAAATGATATACGGTACGGCCTGCCGGCGTCCCTTATGGGAGTGCAGGCTTTGAAACAGTAAAGGAGGAGAGTATTATGCATTGTGTCAGAAAAGTTACAGAGGATCTGTATTGGGTGGGTGCCAATGATAAACGGCTG
>CALXJA010000013.1 GCA_944388465.1 uncultured Emergencia sp. | reverse complement strand
GGACGGCGTTCCGATGCGCAACGCTACGGTTACGACGATTGCGCCGACAGGAACACTCTCCATCATCGGCGGATGTTCATCCGGCGTAGAGCCGGTATTCGCCTATGCCTTTATCCGCAACATCATGGATGGTACGGAGATGGTAGAGGTAAACCCGATTCTGACCCGCAAACTGAAGGAATTGGGGCTGTACAACGACGAACTGCTGAAGAAGATCGCCAGAGAGGGAACCGTAGCCCACTGCGAAGAGATCCCTGCAGAGGTGCGCAGAGTTTTCGTCTGCTCCCACGATATAAAGCCGATCGATCACATCCGGATGCAGGCGGCTTTCCAGAGATACACCGACAACGCCGTATCCAAGACGGTCAACTTCCCTAAAGAAGCGACAAGAAACGAAGTTCGGGATGTGTATTTGCTGGCCTATAAAGAAGGCTGCAAAGGCGTGACCATCTATCGGGACGGAAGCCGGGAAGAGCAGGTCCTCAATATCGGAAAGGTCAACAGAGAAGGCGGAAAGGCGGCGGAAGCCGCGCCGACGGCTGTGGGAGAAGTCGGCTTCGGTCACATCGAGCCTCGTCCTCGCCCGGATGTAACACGGGGCTTCACAGAGAAGATGAAGATCGGCTGCGGAAGCCTGTATGTCACCACCAACTACGATGAGAACGGAATCTGCGAAGTGTTTACCAGCACTGGAAAGGCCGGAGGATGTCCGAGCCAGAGTGAGGCAACGGCCAGACTGGTTTCGGTGGCGCTGCGCAGCTGTATTTCAATCAACGAGGTATACGACCAGCTGAAGGGTATACGATGCCCGTCCACCATCAGGCAGCAGGGGATGAGCTGTACTTCCTGCCCTGACGCTATCGCAAAGGTGATCATGAAGGTGTCCAAACTGATCGAAGAGCAGCCGAAGGAAAAAGCGCAGAGAGAAGAAGCAGCGAAGCTGCCGCCTCAGCCGGTGAAAAATCCGGTTATCCCGGCTACGGCCGGTGAGATTCACGCCTGCCCTGAGTGCGGAAGCGTGGTAGAGCATGAGGGAGGCTGCGTCATATGCAGAAATTGCGGCTTTTCAAAATGCGGCTGATATGATAAACTAAAAAAAGAACGGAACAAGGGGGCTTGCAGAAGCAGGCTGAGAGTGGACTGATACTGTCCTGACCTGTAACCTGATTTGGGTAATGCCAACGTAGGGAAATATAAAGATGAGCGAAGCTGCGTATGAACCTGCGGGAACATACGCAGCTTTTTCGTTTTGCCGCCGATTAAATCGCTGCGCCGGATATTCGCCGTACCGGCGGGAGACTGGGAGAAGCGAAGTGTCGGCAGACGAACTGGGCAGAGCTGAAGCGGCGGTTTCAGACAGGTCAGCAGATAAAGACGAGGAGGAAAAAATGAGAGAATACGCAACACAGATGGAAGCGGCGCGAAAGGGAATCGTCACTCCGGAGCTGAAACGGGTAGCGGAAAAAGAACGTATGACCTGCGAAGAACTGATGCCTTTGGTGGCGTCGGGAAAAGTGGTCATCTGCGCCAACAGGAAGCATACCTGCATCGATCCTGAAGGCGTGGGATCCATGCTGCGGACCAAGATCAATGTCAATCTGGGCGTTTCCCGGGACTGCAAGGATATGAACGTGGAGATGGAAAAGGTGATGGCCGCGGTGAATATGGGCGCCCACGCCATCATGGATCTCTCCTCTCATGGAGATACCATACCGTTTCGCCGTAAATTGACCAGCGAGTGTCCGGCTATGATCGGCACGGTTCCGGTCTACGATTCGGTAATTCACTATCAGCGGGATCTGGATACGCTGACGGCAAAAGATTTTATCGACGTAGTCCGCCTTCACGCAGAGGACGGCGTGGATTTTGTGACGCTGCACTGCGGAATCACCAGGAAGACGATCGAACAGATCAAAAAACATAAGAGAAAGATGAACATTGTTTCTCGCGGAGGTTCTCTGGTCTTCGCATGGATGACCATGACTGGGGAGGAAAACCCGTTTTATGAATACTTCGATGAGATATTGGATATCTGCCGCCAGTATGATGTAACCATATCCCTGGGCGACGCGTGCAGACCGGGCTGTCTCGCCGACGGTTCGGACGTGTGCCAGATCGAGGAGCTTGTTCGGCTGGGTGAGCTGACGAAGCGGGCCTGGGAAAAAGACGTTCAGGTTATGGTGGAAGGTCCCGGTCACATGCCGATGGATCAGATCGCGGCCAACATGAAGCTGCAGCAGACCATCTGCAGCGGCGCTCCGTTTTACGTGCTGGGCCCGATCGTAACGGATATCGCGCCGGGATACGACCACATTACTTCGGCCATCGGCGGAGCCATTGCGGCGGCTTCAGGCGCGGCCTTTCTTTGCTATGTGACACCGGCCGAACATCTGGCGCTGCCCAATGTAGACGATGTAAAACAGGGGATCATCGCTTCCAAGATTGCCGCCCACGCGGGGGATATCGCAAAAGGCGTTCGGGGAGCGAGGGAGATCGACGACCGAATGGCGGACGCCCGACGGGAATTGGATTGGGAAGCCCAGTGGGCCTGCGCCATCGATCCGGAAACTGCCAGGGCTATCCGTGCCGACAGAAAACCGGAGCACGACGATACCTGCTCCATGTGCGGAAAGTTCTGCGCAGTGAGAAGCATGAACAAGGCGCTGGCCGGCGAGCATATCGATATACTGTAAACCGGAAAAAATAAATGCGCCTTAACGGGGACTGCCGCAAGGCGCATGTTTGTATGGATGTTTGTATGGATGAAATAAAACAGCATCCGCATGTCAGATCAGCTGGTATTTGACCAGGAATCTGGCTGCCCGCACCTCTTCTTTAAAGAGCTTCATCCCGTATTTTGTCAGGAACAGGCTGTCACTGCCGCGCTGCTTCAGATTTTCTGCAATGAAGAGGGTGACCGTTTTGCGGTTGGCCAGGTTCAGGAGCTCCCGCAGCCTGGAAAGAGCAGAAGCGGCTTTCAGCTCGGAATGGGACAGGCTGAATCCGGCTCCGGCATCGGAAGAAGCGGCGCTGACGGCTTCCTGCAGCTGCTCGAGAAAAAAGCCGCGCCGGTACAGCAGAAGCGGATCAAGCTCAAATATGCGCGCCGCCTGATCGGCCTGCCGCAGTGTGCGCCTGTCGAAAGAACCTTTGACAAAGGCATAGTACTCTCCGTCAAAAGCGCTGAAGGTCTTCATGGCGTCCAGATAGCCGAGACGCAGTATCCGCTTAGCGTTTTTCTGATCGAAAACCAGGAAATCGCCCAGATCCCAGAGACTTTCGATCAGGGTGAGATTGGGCACAGCGGCAAGCTCTTTGGGACGGAAACGGCCTACCGCATCCAGATAGACGGCGATGACCTCGGTGGCGCCTTTTTCCAGAGCCATAGAGGCGGGCAGGTTGTCCTCGTAGCCGCCATCGATGAAATCCCTGCCGTCGATGTCGAAGGTCTGTATGGCGGGAAAGGCGGAAGCGCTGGCGGTGATATAATCGCAGAGACGCCCGTCCGGGATGTCTTCCTTCCAGAGATAGTGGGGCTTCATGGAAGGAAATTCTACCGTGAGCAGGCCGTAGTCTACGGGCGATTTGCGGATCTGTTCTTCGTTGACATACTGCTTCAGCATGGTCTGCAGTCCGGTGGAACCGGCTCCCCGGTTGGTGAGAAATTCCCGGGCATAATCCTGAAGCTGCGCTCCGGGTTCAACATCGAAAATCTGGTCGGTTTCGATTTGCCGCCACAGGTTGGCGGTCTTCACCGCATCGCCCTGCACGACCATAGCGCCGTTGATGGCGCCGACAGAAACGCCGACGACGATATCGATCCTGATCCCCAGCTCTGTCAGTGCCTGCCATACGCCGCACTGATATGCGCCGCGAGAACCGCCGCCGCTTAAAACTAACGCTGTTTTTCTCTCTTTCATGCACAAATCCCCCTTTATTTATGGTATACTAAAACAGTATATGCGGGTTGAGAATGTCTGTTTTCTGACTTTCCCTCCCCATTGTGGATCCTCGATCAAGTGTAGTCATCATAGCAGATAAGGAGGGAGATTACAAGATGGACGAGAGATTAAAAACGATTATCAATGAGAGCAGGCATATCGTCTTTTTCGGCGGCGCCGGCGTATCTACGGAGAGCGGAATACCGGATTTTCGTTCAGAAAGCGGTCTTTACCATGCACAGCAGAAGTACGGCTATTCGCCTGAGTATATGCTGTCGCGTTCCTTTTACGAGCAAGATCCGCAAATGTTTTTCCGGTATTATAAAGAAAATCTGATCCATCTTGACGCGGAGCCCAACGAGGCGCATCGGACGCTGGCGCATCTGGAGACCGAGGGAAAGATGCTGGCGGTGGTCACCCAGAATATTGACGGTCTGCATCAGAAGGCCGGCAGCCAGAAGGTATACGAGCTTCATGGCAGCGTTATGCGCAATTACTGTCAGAAGTGCGGTAAATTTTACGATGTGGAATATATCCTGGATGAGGCAAACTGCCGGGACGGGATCCCGTACTGCAGCTGCGGCGGCCGGGTGAAGCCGGATGTAGTCCTTTATGAGGAGATGCTGGATGAAGCCTGCATTGAAGGGGCGGTCGAGGCGATTTCCCGAGCCGATACGATGATCATCGGCGGCACTTCGCTGGTGGTCTATCCGGCAGCCGGACTGATCAATTATTTTCACGGAAAACACCTGGTATTGATCAACAAGAGCAAAACGCCGTATGACAGCCGGGCGGATCTGGTGATCAATGATGCAATCGGAAAGGTAATGGCAGAGGCATGAACATTTTAGTAGTGAATGACGACGGAATACAGTCTCCCGGGCTTGCGGCTTTGGTCTTTGCGCTGTCAGCCGTGGCGGATGTCTATGTCTGCGCCCCTGACGGGCAGCGCAGCGCCAAAAGCCATTCGGTGACCTTGGGGGAAAGGGTGAGCGTGCAGGCTGTCAGCTTCCCGGGGGCAAAAGAGGCATACCAGACCAGCGGAACGCCGGCGGACTGTACGAAGATCGGCCTGCAGTTCTTTGCAGAAGCCGGTATCTCTATCGATATGGTGTTTTCCGGCATCAATATGGGCAGCAATCTGGGTCGGGACACCCTCTATTCGGGCACCGTGGGAGCGGCGGCGGAAGCGGCTTTGAGCGGATGTCCGGCGGTAGCGGTCTCTGTGGACAGCCACAGTGCCACTCACTTTGAGACGGCATGCAGTCTGGCGGTGCAGTCTATCGGTCTTATTTACGGCAAGCTGGATTCGTCGGTGGTGATCAGCATCAATACGCCGGATCTGCCGAAGGAACAGATCAGGGGTATAAAGTGCCTGCCTCTGGGGGAACGCTATTATGACGATAAATTTCATCCATCGGAGGATGGGTATATGCTGAGCGGAAATCCCGGGGATTTTTCCGGCCGCGGAGAGTTTGACGTGACGGCGGCACAGGAAGACTACGCCGTGATTACACCGCTGCAATTTGATTTTACGGACTACAGAACATTAGAGACAATAAGGAAGTGGGGCATTAGTATATGAATATTTTCAGTCGTTGCCTGGACGATCTGACCGAAGAAGACAAACGTATCCTCCATGAATATTTTCATGGTTTCGATTACCGCGGGGCGGGTTATACGCTTTTATCCAATTACATCTGGCGCAATACGCACTGCCTGTGCTGGGAAGTGATCGGAGACTATCTCTGCATTGCCGGTGCAGACTGCATGATCAGCGATCCCAATGCGATCATCTCCATGCCGCTGACCAGGAACGGCACGTATGAGCCGGAAAAGCTGCGCGCTACGATATTGGAGGCAAAGCGCCGTTTTGATGAACGAAAGATCCCGTTTTCGGTGGAGCTGGTTCCGGGACACATGGTTCCGTTTCTTGAGGCCGCTTTTCCGGGAGAGATGACCTTTACCCACGACAGGGATTCTGACGAGTACGTCTATCGCAGGGACAAGCTGATTTCGCTGAGCGGAAGAGCGCTCCATAAAAAGAAGAACCATATGAACTATTTTCTCAAGACCTACGCTTACGAAAGTCGGAAAATTACAAAAGCGATGATAGACAACATCATGGAGTTTGTTGTACAATCAAGAGAGAACAGGGATTATGATGAAGATGAGATGGAAAGCCTTCGCATGGAAGAGGTCGCCATCGAGGAGCTCCTGCAGTGTATCGATGATCCGCAGGTTTATTCTACGGCGATTTTCATCGAGGGGAAGCTGCAGGCCTTTGCCATAGGCGAACGTCTCAGCCGGGATACGGCCGCAGAGCATTTCGAAAAGGCAAATGATGCTTACAGAGGCCTTTATCAGGTGATCTGCAGCGAATTTTGTAAGATCCTGCCGGAGGAGATCGTCTATGTGAACCGGGAGGAGGATATGGGGCTTGCAAATCTGCGTCAGGCAAAAGAAGCGCTGAAACCTGATCATATGGAAGAACGATATTCCGGATGCTTTTTGCAGAGCAATGTGATAAAATAATAGAGTACAGATTTGCGTGATTTGCAGCTGTAATATTAGCCAGCAATGGCTTTTATAATAAGGAGGTACATATATGAGAGATGTAGTAATTGTAGGTGCAGCAAGAACTCCGATCGGCAGTTTCGGCGGAGCACTGAAAAGTGTTCCGGCAAGAACTCTGGGCGCAGTTTCCATCAAGGCTGCTATCGAAAGAGCCGGAATCAAACCGGAGATGGTTGAAGAGGTCATCATGGGCTGCGTACTGCAGGGCGGATTAGGACAGAACGTTTCCAGACAGATGTCTCTGGATGCAGGTATTCCTATCGAAGTTCCTACAATGACCATCAATAAGGTTTGCGGTTCCGGTCTGAGAGCCGTTGAGCTTGCGGCACAGATCATCAAAGCGGGAGACGCGGATATCATCGTAGCCGGCGGTGCAGAGAACATGTCTGCTGCAGGTTATGTCATTCCGTCCGCAAGATGGGGAGCAAGAATGAACAACACCCAGATGGTCGACATGATGGTTAACGACGGACTCTGGGAAGCGTTCAATAATTATCATATGGGTATTACAGCAGAGAACATTGCTGAGCAGTGGGGTCTGACCAGAGAAGAACTGGACGAGTTTGCTCTGGCTTCCCAGCAGAAAGCAGAAGCGGCAATCAAGGCAGGCAAGTTCAAGGATGAGATCGTTCCGGTAGAGGTACCGCAGAGAAAGGGCGATCCGATCATCTTCGATACGGACGAGCATCCGAAATTCGGTTCCACCATCGAAAAGATGGCGAAGCTGAAGCCGGCATTCAAGAGAGACGGCGGTGTCGTTACGGCTGCCAATGCTTCCGGTATCAATGACTCCGGTGCTGCCCTCGTCGTAATGTCCAAGGAAAAGGCTGATGAGCTGGGTCTGAAGCCGCTTTGCACGATCAAATCCTACGCATCTGCCGGCGTTGATCCGAAGATCATGGGTATCGGACCTGTTCCTTCTTCCCAGAAGGCTCTGGAAAAAGCCGGCCTGAAGGTTGAGGATATGGATCTGATCGAAGCCAACGAAGCTTTCGCTGCGCAGTCTGTAGCTGTAGGCAAAGAGCTGGGCTTTGATCCGGAAAAACTCAACGTTAACGGCGGCGCTATCGCTCTGGGTCACCCGATCGGAGCTTCCGGCGCAAGAATCCTGATTTCCCTGATCTACGAGATGCAGAAGAGAGAAGACGCCAAGTATGGTCTGGCTACTCTGTGCATCGGCGGCGGCATGGGAACGGCTATGGTTATCGAGAAATAAGCTGAAAATACACATTGTCAAAAGCAAAAGGAGATGCGCTGCGTCTCCTTTTGCTTTTGCTTTTGCTTTTGTCTGCCCGTTTATCTGCAAGTTTTGCCTGTAAGTTCTGTTTATAAGTTCTGTTTGTAAGATGAGGCGGTTCGCATAGCTGGAACCACTCCGCCACTTTATCAGACAAAAAGTTATAGAGTCTGAAAAATAATTTGACATCTTCTGTACAATTCGTTACAATAAGAAGGGTAAGAGATTACAAAACCAGGGAGAGTTTTATGGAAAAGATTTTAACGGATTTCCTGCGGAATGGAAAGAAAAACTTCGTGTTTATCGGCGAAGCCGGCAGTGGCAAAAGCGAAATTGCCATTAACTTTGCGATAAACTTTACCAAAATACAGGACAGACCTGTGCACTTTTTTGACATGGATCAGACCAAACCGCTGTTCCGCTCCCGGGATATCAGTCAGCGCCTTGCTGAGGAGCAGGTGATCCTGCATTATGAGGATCAGTTTTTCGATGCCCCGACAACGGTCGGCGGCCTCAGAGAACACCTCAGCGACGAGAACTGTATCGTCATCGTCGACGTCGGCGGAGACCATACCGGGTCGAGACTGATCGGCGCTTTTTCCGACTGTCTCAACCGTGCAAATACGCAGAATTTCTTTGTTATCAACGCTTACCGGCCATGGTCCAAAAACCTGGTAACGATCGACGGAACCATGGCACGGGTTCTGGGGATGGCGCATATCGATCTGAAGAATGTGTCCATCATGAGTAATCCCAACGTCGGACTGACTACCACGGCAGAGGAGGCAGCTGCCGGCAATGACAGAGTCAGAGAGCTGATCGGCGAATACTTTGCGGTAGACTATATGTGCGCCATGGAAGAGCTTTGTCCAAAGCTGCAGGAGAAGACGGATATTCCGATCCTCCCCATCAGTCTGTATCTGACCTACGAGTGGAATCAGTAGGCGAAAGGCGGCTTCCGGCTGCAGAAAAACGACATGGTCAACTACCCCTGGCATTCTCCGGATGCAGGGCTATTAAATAACCGACCGGCAGGCAGATCCTGCACCGGTCAGATCATACCAACACTTAGGAGGTAATCAATAATGGCAAAAGGTAAAGTTGAAATCCGGGCAGAGAGCTGCAAAAGCTGCGGCTATTGCGTGAAATACTGTCCGAAGAACGTACTCGCCATCGGTGAGAAGGTCAATTCAAAGGGCTATCAGTATGTAGTCGCCGCAAATCCGGACGACTGCATCGGCTGTGCTTCATGCGGCGTAATCTGTCCAGAGGCAGCGATCGAAGTTTATAGGTAATGGAGGTGTAGAAAATGGCAAGAGTATTTATGAAAGGCTGCGAGGCTATCGCAGAAGCAGCGACCAGAGCTGGCTGCAGGTTCTTTGCCGGCTATCCGATCACCCCGCAGAATGAGATCCCTGAGTATTTCGCAAGAAGAATGCCGGAAGTCGGCGGTGTATTCGTACAGGGAGAAAGTGAAGTTGCATCGGTAAACATGCTTTACGGTGCGGTACAGACGGGAACCAGATCCATGAGTTCTTCGTCCAGTACAGGTATCAGCCTTTACAGTGAAGGCGTTTCCTACTGCAACGCAGCACGTCTGCCGATCGTATATGTAAACGTAGGCAGAGGCGGCCCGGGAATCGGTGCGATCCAGCCTGCACAGCAGGACTATCTGCAGGCGACGAAGGCTTCCGGAAACGGCGGTTTCCAGATGATCGTACTGGCGCCATCCACGGTTCAGGAAGCGGTAGACATGACCTATGAGGCATTTGATCTGGCAGAGAGAGACAGCAACCCTGTACTGGTTCTGACAGACGGTGTGCTGGGAACCATGATGGAGCCTGTAGAACTTCCGGAGATGAAGTCCGATGAAGAGGTCGCCGCCCTCAAAGCAGCGCGCAGAAACGTTTCGGCTGTAGGCCATATGCCTTCTGAACAGGTAAGGATCCTGCCGGGCGGAATCGGCGACGGCTGGGAAAAGACCAACATCGAGACGGCTAAGCTGTATAAGACCTGGGATAAGGATATCCGGGTAGAGGAATATATGCTGGATAATGCAGAGCTCGTCCTGACTGCGTATGGCATTTCCGCACGTATCTGCAAAGTTGCGGTTAAGAAGCTGAGAGAAGAGGGCATCAAGGCAGGTATGATCAGACCGGTCACCATCTGGCCGTTCCCGTACAAATCCTATGAAAACCTTGATTTTAACCAGGTAAAGGGAATCCTGGATGTTGAAATGTCCATCCCTGCGCAGATGCGCTGGGATGTAGATCACGCAGTACACGGAAGATGTCCGATCAAAGAATGCCTGCGTTCCGGCGGACAGATCATGACGCTGGCGAAGGTTATGGAAGCAGCCCGTGAACTGGCAAAGGAGGTATTATAAATGGAAAAAGTTTATAAGAGAACCATTGGAATCAAGCCTGATTTTGTGTCCGGCTTTTGTCCGGGCTGTATGCACGGAACAGTTCACAAGCTGATCGGTGAAGTTGTGGAAGAGCTGGGAATGCTGGATAAGCTGGTACGCTGTGAGGGTGTAGGCTGCTGCGGTCTCGGTCAGCTCTATGTTACCCACGACCTGAATATTTCCGCTCACGGCAGAGCCTGTGCAGTGGCTACCGGTCTGAAGAGAACTAATCCGGATTCACTGGTTTATACCTATCAGGGAGACGGCGACCTGGCTTCCATCGGTCTTGCGGAAACCATGTCTGCGGCTAACAGAGGAGAAAATATTACGGTAATTTTCATTAATAACGGTATTTACGGCATGACCGGCGGTCAGATGGCGCCGACGACACTGATCGGCATGAAGTCAACCACCAGCCCGAAGGGAAGAGATCCGCAGGAGCACGGCTATCCTATGCACATGTGTGAGATTCTCAATCAGCTGACTGCGCCGTATTATCTGGAGAGAACGACTTGCGACACGCCGGCCAACGTTCGCAAGACCAAGGCGGCGATAAAGAAGGCTTTCCAGAATCAGATCGACGGAAAAGGCTTCTCTATGGTAGAGATCGTCACCACATGTCCGACAAACTGGGGCATGGATCCAATGAAAGCGCTGGATTTCCTCAATGATAAAATGCTGAAGGAATTCCCGCTGGGCGTTGTTCGGGATAAATCAAAGGAGGAATAGAACATGGAAAGAAATTTACTTGTTGCCGGATTTGGCGGACAGGGTGTCATGATGCTAGGAACTCTTTTGGCTCAGGCAACTTGCGAATCCACAGATAAGCACGTTACATATTTCCCTTCCTATGGCGCAGAGATGCGTGGAGGAACAGCTAACTGCTATGTCGTTATTTCTGATGATGAGATCGGCGCGCCGGTCATGGACGAGATGGAAGACATGATCATCATGAACGATCCTTCTCTGAACAAGTTTATCGACAAGCTGAAAAGCGGCGGTACACTGTTTATCAACAGTTCTATCGTTAAATCGGAGATCAGGAGAAACGATATCGAAGTTGTAGAAGCTCCGGTTACTGAGATGTCTTTGGAAATGGGAAATCCGAAGGTACTGAACATCATCATGCTGGGCGTATATATCGGATACACAGAAGTTATCCCGCAGGAGGTCATTCTGGAAGGGATCCGAAAGAAGCTGGGCAAGAAGAAACCGGAACTGCTGCCTCTTAATGAGGAAGCCTTCAACAAGGGTCTGGAGATCGGTAAAGCCGCCAGAAAACAGGCGTAAATTATACCGCTTCACCTATATGGCTGCAGCGGTCAGGCTGCGCCGGCACAAAACGCTGATCACAGAGAAAGTGCCTCTTACAAATAAGAAAACCGGAAGACTTCACCTGCGGTGCAGGGGAGTCTTCCGGTTTTTGCATCCGCGGCATCCGGCAGCTGCGGCAAAAACGGCAAGAGGGATGCAAATCACAGCGGGATGTTAAACGTGCCTGCCTGATTGCACGGTTTCAGCTTCTGACCGACCTCCAGCATGAGACGGCAGGCTTCACCGAGAGGGATAATGTGATCCATTCCGGCCAGGGCGGCATTGGCGCAGGTAACGGCAGTAGGTACGGCGGTCATATTGCGGAGTATGCAGGGAACCTGCACGTAGCCGTTGACCGGGTTGCAGACCATGCCCATCACACTTTGCGCGCCGAAAGAAGCCGCTGCTTCTATGACCTGCGGATCATTGGTCTTCATAGAGGCCAGCGCCGCTGCCGCCATGGAAATGGCTATGCCGATTTCCGCCTGACAGCCCAGTGCGCCGGTGTAGTGGGTCGGATAAAAGAAAAGTCCCATCAGTCCGGCCGTAAGCAGCGCGTGGATCTGTTCCTCTTCGGAAATCTGCAGTTCCCTGCCGGCATTGAGGATAGCGGCAGGGATAATGCCCGATGCGCCGCCGGTAGGCATGCAGACGATTTTTCCGTGAGCGTTGCTGTGCTCCATAATGCGCATGGCATCAAGACAGCCCTGTGCAGAAAGTCCCAGAGAGAATAGCCGGCCATCAGAAAGCGCGCGGGCGTATTGCGCGGCCTTTGGCGCGGTGACGCCTTCAAAGCTGTCCACCCGGCAGCCGGAAGCGATGGCATCCCGGCTCAGCTGATAGAGCTTTTTGCCGTAGGTGAGCAGCGTCTGCTCGTCTTCTCCGGTCAGTGCGGCTTCGTAATCCAGCGCTAACTGGTAAAAAGGTTTTCCGGTAGCTCTGGCAGCAGAAAAGAGCTCGTCAGCCGTAGTGAAAGGCGGTTCCGCCCCGGGCAGAACCAGAAACGGAAAAACAGGCGGGAAACAGCTGATCCGGCGGATATCCGGATTTGCCTGCAGACTGGTCAGTTCTTCCTGGGAAAAGGGCTGGTTCTGACAGCGGATCTCCAAACGGCCGTCATTAAGAAAGCCGATCAGACTGTGCTGTTTGGCATCCAGGCTGACGGGCCGGCCGTTGAG
>CALXJA010000012.1 GCA_944388465.1 uncultured Emergencia sp. | reverse complement strand
CGCTAGCATGCAGGCTGTCGTTCTTGCTTATATCGTACGATCTTAAAGAAAAAAGATCCTCCAGCTTCCACTTTTTTTAAATTGGTATCGCTTAGGGGAGTTACCCGTCTCGCAAACGAGCCGGCGTTCATCGCCTCCCGTCATGGGTCGGCTCAAACCGCTCGCTGCCGAACCGTTCACCGGACGTTTCGGCGACGCTCGCGCCCTTTCGGGTTCGCCTCCCCAGGCATGGAGAAACGAAAAAAGAGCTGCCGGTGTCAGCTCTTTTAAAATTGGTATCGCCTAGGGGAGTTACCCGTCTCGTAAACGAGCCGGCGTTCATCGCCTCCCGGCACGGTCGGCTCGAACCGCTCGCTGCCGAACTGTTCACCGGACGTTTCGGCGACGCTCGCGCCCTTTCGGGTTCGCCTCCCCAGGCATAGAGAAACGAAAAAAGAGCTGCCAGCGTCAGCTCTTTTAAAATTGGTATCGCCTAGGGGAGTCGAACCCCTGATTCAGCCGTGAGAGGGCTACGTCTTGACCACTTGACCAAGGCGACATATTAATTTGATGATCTTGTTGAAATCTCACGTCATTTATTATATACTTAAAAATAGCTGTTGTCCAGTAAAAATTTTTTATTTATGAAAAAATATTATGCGGGAAAGCTCATCGACGAGAGTGAGGCTGACGGGCATTTCCTGTTTTGACAGAGACTGCTGCGAAAGACGCCTGAAATACTGCAGGCAGCCGAATTATGATAAAGGAGAAAGAAAACAACATGAGAGAATATCAAAGCACGCGGGGAAGCGAGAAAAAGCTGAGAGGAGCGCAGGCGATCATTCAGGGAATAGCCGCGGACAAAGGACTTTTTGTACCTGTAGAGATTCCGGCACTTCCTTTTAGAATTAGCGATATGATCGGCAGCTCCTATCGTGACGTCGCTTTTCGGATCATCGGTGCGTTTTTTGATGATTATACAGAAGAAGAAATGCGTCACTGTGTAGACAGCGCATATGATGAAAAATTTGAAGCAAAAGACATTGTACCGGTGGAGAAACATGGCGGCGCGTATTTTCTCGAGCTCTACCATGGACGAACTGCAGCCTTTAAGGATATGGCGCTGTCCATCCTGCCTTATCTGCTGACGACAGCGGTCAAAAAAGAGAAGGAAGATAAAAAAATCTGTATTCTGACGGCTACATCGGGAGATACCGGGAAAGCTGCACTGGAAGGCTTTGCCGATGTTCCGGGGACAGAGATCATCGTTTTTTTCCCAAATCAGGGTGTCAGCCAGGTGCAGGAAAGACAGATGATCACCCAGGAAGGGGAAAATACGCATGTTTTTGCTATTAACGGTAATTTCGACGATGCACAGACCGGCGTAAAGGCTATGTTCAACGATCATGATTTTGCCGAAAAACTTTCAGCAAAGGGATGCCGGCTTTCTTCGGCGAATTCTATCAATATAGGCAGGCTCATACCACAGGTGGCGTACTAAGTTTATAGCTATATCAAGCTGGTAGAGCGGAAAGAGATCCAAGACGGCGATTCGATCAACATCGTTGTTCCTACCGGAAATTTCGGCAATATCCTGGCGGCTTACTATGCAAAAAAAATGGGCATTCCGGTAAATCGCTTCATCTGCGCTTCAAATGAAAACAAAGTTCTGACAGATTTCATCAATACAGGCGTTTACGATATTCGCCGTGATTTTTATCTGACCAACTCGCCTTCGATGGATATCCTGATCTCCAGCAATCTGGAGCGTCTGCTGTATCATTTGAGCAACGGCGACGGCAATGAGATACGGATGCTGATGGAACAGTTGGATCAGGAAAAACATTATCAGGTCAGCGAAACGATCCGCGAGGGTCTTCGGGAATTCTACGGCGGATTTGCAGACATTGACGAAACAAACCGCACGATCGGACAGATGTATGAAGAGAATCATTACCTGATCGATACGCACACGGCAGTTGCCTACAAGGTTTACGAGGATTACCGGCAGAAAACCGGCGACAGGACGCCGACGGTCATTGCCTCTACAGCGAGCCCGTATAAATTTGCAGAGAGCGTTGCAAGTTCCATTGGTCTTTCCGGCCGGGAGGATGGCTTTGCCTGCGTCCGTGCACTGGAAGAGGCTACCGGTGTAAAGGTTCCGGCTGGTTTGCAGGATCTGGATAAAAAAGAAGTCCGGCACAGCGACGTAATTGATATCGATCAGATGAAAAAAACTGTGGAGCGTTGTGTAGAATAGCGCGAATGGGCGCATTGGAGATGTTTCGGCAGTGAAAACTTTCGGAACAGAGAGTTCCGGTTATCGATATATCAGGATCAAGTCAGAAAAGAGGGAAATCCATGTACAGGATAGATGTGACCTATACCGCAGCAGATGAGAAAACGATCAGGGAATTTTATGAAGCAGTCAGAAAAGCCGGGATCGCGGAAACTACCCGTAAGGAAGAGGGAAATCTCGGCTATGAATATTATTTTTCTGCAGACCGCGGCAACGAGCTTTTTCTGGTAGAAAAATGGCAGGACAGAGAAAGTCAGCAGCTGCACAGCCAAAGACCGCATCTGGCTGAACTGCGGGATCTGAAGAAAAAATATGATGTCCGGTCTGAAATAGAAGAGACGGTATAAATGCGCTATCGATGCCGCAGAACGTTCTCCTTCTTTTGACGGAGCAGATATAAAAGAGAAAGAGATACAGCTTACAGAATAAAAAGTTAGTAAAACCGTTACAATCTCAGTGGTTGTAGCGGTTTTATCTTGTCTGAAACAAGATATATCTTGACAAAGCGTTAAGCGACACGATCGTTCGGAGCGAATATCATCGAACCGGTGAGTCTTTTGCTATCGGGACAGAGCGTCGCTGATTTTTGTTCTATAACTCGCAGAAACGGACTTTATTTCAAAAAAGAGCACATTAGTCCGCCTTCACATCTGTCTGTAGAGAAAAAACGGACTATATGGCCGTAAAAACGCAAAAAAGTCCGCGTCGAGAGGAATAAAATGGAAAATAATGGGATAAAAGGCAAAAAATCAGCAAAGAAAAATTATATAATAGCATAAAATAGGATTGCCATTTTCCTTGCATCCGGTTCGATTTTCCTGTTGTCGCGGACTTTTTTGTGCTTTTTTATGTTTTTGTCCGTTTTGCTGTCAGTGAGTGCAGCCGCCACGGCGGTTTTTGCTGATTCGCAGGGAAAAGTCCGCGCCGGGTAAAATGAATCATGAATATCATCGAGCCGGTGGGTCTTTTGCTATCGGGACGGAGCGTCGCTGATTTTTATGTTTTATGCCCCGGTCGAACCCGATAGAAACGGTTAAATTGTAATCGCTTACAAAGTAAAGCGACGAAACGAGCAAGGAAAGATGAGCGCACACAGGTAAAAAAGGTGAATTCTCCCAGATTTTCACAGCAAATAGGAAAATAAGAAAAATTTTTAAAATTTTCTTGACAATAAAGATGGGAGGATATATACTTATCACTATCAAAGGAGTGAAAGCGCTTACATGGCAGAGAAAGAAAAACAACAGACCATATATGACATATCCAGCCGGGCCGGCGTTTCTATCGCCACCGTCTCGCGGGTTCTCAACGGAAGTCCGAAGGTGAGCTCCAAGACAAAGGAACGAGTACTGCAGATCATCGAGGAATGCGGCTACGAACCTAATGCTTTCGCCCGCGGGCTGGGAACGGGTTCCATGCGGACCATCGGCATATTATGCGCCGATGTGGCCGACCTGTATCTGGCCAATGCGGTTTCCTTCCTGGAGCGGGAGCTGCGCCTGAACGGCTTCGACACCGTGCTCAACTGCACCGGTTACGATTACGAAACCAAGGTACAGTGCATGCGTATGATGGAGAGCCGGCGGGTCGACGCCGTGATTCTTGTAGGCTCGCAATATATCGAAAGCACGGCAAAAAGAAACAGGTATATTATCGAAGCTTCGAGAAACATACCCGTGATGCTGCTGAATGGTTATCTGAAAGGGGACAACATATATGGAAATCTTTCCGATGATTACCAGGCATTTTATGATGCGGCTTCCCGCCTGTACAAGAGCGGCTGCCGCAGGATCCTGTTTTTATATAGAGAAAAGACATACAGCTGCCGGCTGAAGCAGCAGGGTTACAGCGATGCGCTGCGGGATTGCGGCTTACTGCCGGAGCAGGAGTTATCTCTCCAGAGCAACGGAAAGATCGAACAGATCAAAAAGAACCTGACAGCATATTATCGGGAAAAGCATTCCTTTGACAGCGTCCTGGCCGGTGATGATGAGCTGGCCATAGCCGCGTTGAAATTTGCCGGCGAACAGAAGCTTGCCATACCGGAAGAAATTTCTCTGATCGGTTGCAACAATTCTGTATTGTCGATTTGCTGCAGCCCGGAACTGTCTTCCATTGACAATAAATGCGAGATGCTCTGCATCAATACGGTAACATCGCTGATGCGTGTTTTGGAGGGGCAGAGCGTATCGCACAAAACCATGCTGCTGTCAGAATATATCGAGAGAAATACGACCAGGCATATCAATCTATATCCATCAGGGTCTTAATTGCTTCCTGGTAAGACATGTCAATATGTTGTTTCAGTTTAGTGCAGGCAGTGTCAATATCGCCGCTGAGCAGAGCGTCGATAATCGCAATATGCTCCAGATTACTGGTAGAAAAGCGTTTTTCCATGTGTGCACTGACCGTTGAGCGGATCATGGTCAGCTTGTCCACAAAGGTGTTCATCAACTGGTTGACATAGCGATTTCCCAGAGGTGAAACGATCGCCAGGTGAAATTCGTTGTCGAGGGCAGCCAGTTCCAGCGATTGGTGGAGGTTCAGGTTTTCCATATCCTGATACTGCTGAAAGCGCTGCCGGAATTGCAGCAACTGCTCGCGGTTCAGCTTCTGGTAGCTGGTCTGCAAAATGATCGGCTCAAAAAGAGAGCGGATCTCAAAGATGTCGCGGATGGATTTCGGGGATATCTTTGAAATCTCGATCCCCTTACGCGGATGGATCGTAATCAGTTCACCGGCGGAAAGCCGAAGCAGAGCTTCACGAACCGGTGTGCGGCCGAGACCGAGCATATCCTGTAACTGAGCTTCACTGATAAACTGACCGGGTTTGAGTTTATTTTCAAGAATCATGGATTTGATCTCTTCGTAAGCGAAAGAAGAAAGTCCTGTTTTGGGCATAGTAAAAATCTCCTTTTTGTTTTTTGCCTCCTTCAAGTGCAGCTCTGATTGCATAAAAATATTAACCCAATAGGCAGGAGAAGTCAAATCGGATTTTGCAGAGCGCCGGCGGCGCCCGGTTCACCGGCAGCTTCAGCAGAATGCGGAGTAAGAAACTTTGAGGAGAATGGGAAGAACAGCATACACAGAGGACATACCGGTTAGAGAAACTTTTTCACCATTACTAATATATCACAAGTATATAACAAACCTCAAAAAAACGATGTATTATTCATATTCGTAAACGAATCGAAAGTTACAGCTGATAGCGCCAATAGCAGATAATCTATAACGATTCAGCCCTTTGGAAAAGAGGGAGAAAAAGGAGGAAAAACATGGAAGACAAGACAAAAGTGATTTCCATTTTCAAGAATGAGGATCGCAGAGAGGAATTCGCAGATGGTTACAGCGCATCAAGGA
Source organism: uncultured Emergencia sp. (assembly GCA_944388465.1). Classification (GTDB taxonomy): domain Bacteria; phylum Bacillota; class Clostridia; order Peptostreptococcales; family Anaerovoracaceae; genus Senimuribacter. Next base: position 438 of record CALXJA010000012.1, on the reverse strand, counting down.
TCCTGGCGGAGACCTGCCCGGAGGTGAGCCTGGAGCTGTGTACACTGAAATCCGGATGTAGCAGAGGATTTTCCGTATACAGCGCCGATGAAAAGATGCAGATCTTTGTTTTTACCGCCGGAAACGGTATGCTCCGTGCCGGAAAGAAAATTTTTGTCATCGATGAACAGAGTGTCTTTATTCCGGATTTTGATCGGGATCAGCTGCAGCTGACTGCCGGAGATCAGGATCTTGCGTTTATCCACATTGTTGGTCCGATGAATGATACCGACCGCAGGCAGATGGAAAACTGCCAGTACGTGCTGCCTCGTTTTGTCCGCTTCAGCGAGTCCATTCTTTATACCGAAAGATTCACGCAGGAATCTGGCGCAAAGGTAAAACAGCACAGCATCATCGCGGGTAGACATCTGGGCCGGTATGCCATGGGATGGGTAATCG
>CALXJA010000011.1 GCA_944388465.1 uncultured Emergencia sp. | reverse complement strand
GCCAGAATGGCATTGTAGCCCAGCAGCATCACAGAACCGATAGACTGCATAATGATAGACGGAAATCCTACACCGTAAATATCCTTTACGACCTTCCAATCCATTTTAAATCCTCGGAGCTGTATCCGCACATCGTGTTCTTTTCTTCTGATCGTAAAGATCGCCACACACAGCGAAACGCCCTGTCCCATTACCGTTGCAATGGCAGCACCGGCAATATCCAGCTTTGGTGCGCCTAAGAGGCCGAAGATCAAAATCGGATCCATGATCAGATTGGTGATCGCACCGCTGAGACTGATGATCATCGGGGAAATCATATTTCCCGTAGCCTGCAGAACCTTTTCCAGCTGAATTTCCACCATGCTGAAAACACTGAAAATCGTAACGATGCTCAAATACGTCACGCCATCCTGGAAAATTTCCGGATCATCGGTATAGAGGTGCATAAACGGTCTGGTTAAGAAAATGCCCACCAGGGCAAAAATAATATAGTTGAAGAGTCCGATCCGCACGCTGGTGCTGGCAGCCTTGTTGGCTTCCTCGTGCCGTTTGGCGCCCAGTCTTCTGGCGATCAGGGAGTTGACGCCTACGCCGCTTCCCACTGCCAGCGAAATCATCAGCATCTGGATCGGCATGACCAGGGATACGGCCGTCAGCGCTTTCTGGCTGACCATGGCGACAAACATGCTGTCAACTACATTATACAGCGCGTTGATCAGCATAGACAGGATCGCAGGCCATGCCATCGACGCCAGAAGCTTTCCGATAGGCGCCGTGCCCATCTTGTTGGCTTCCAGTGCGGCTTCCTCTGTGTGCCTGCGCTCTGCTTCTGTAGTCATAGCAAATTCCTCCTTTTCTATAGATAAAGATTATGGGCAAACCTATAAGCCGGGTTCTGTATTCGGCAATCATCTATCTAAGGCGCTGCATTACTGCGCGCTCCTGCGGCCTACCTCTCGGGCAGCGACGGGCCGCCGCTTTTTATGCCCATTTTGGCCTTGCTCCGGATGGGGTTTACACGGCCGTCATGTCTCCATGACGCCGGTGAGCTCTTACCTCACCATTTCAACCTTACCACGGCATTACCCGTTTCGGCGGAATGTTTCTGTTGCACTTTCCCTATAGTTACCTACGCCGGACGTTATCCGGCATCCTCGCCCTGTGGAGCCCGGACTTTCCTCATGCTGAAAAGCACGCGATTGCCTGGTTTACCCGTAACTATATAAGTTTATCATAAAGGAAGAAAAAAAGCTACTATTTTTTCATCGTACAGTTCGGCAGCCTGTGCGCCTGTATCCACTCCTTCAGCTGCCGGAACTCTTCTTCCGGAAGTCTGTTCTCGTCCACCAGCAAAAGAGAATTGTCTTCTCGAAGCAGATACAGATAATGCTTTATCTGTCCGTAGCCGGTGATGCTGTCCCAGGAAAATCTACCCGAGCCGTTCTCGGTAACGATCTCAATTTCATCTGCAGAAAAAATGTACATCCTGGGCAGATCCGGCGTTCGCATAATCGTTCTGCGGATATGCTGCTCTCTGGTTCGCAGAAACTGCCGCTTCCAGCCGTAAACTGCGGTGTACAGACAGCCGGCAGCCAATGCTGCGCAAATGGTGACGGCATATTTAGAAGAATGCAGTACGAGGGCAGCGATGAAAGCTGCTGCCGCAAGACCGAAGTAGATCATACGGCCGCGGTCAAACGTCTTGTTTTCCTGCTGCCTGAGCAGTTCGATCTTCGCCATCACTTTAATTTCTTCTTTTGCTACATACAACTTATACTGAACCATATCTTTTTCCTTTCTTCCCCTGCCGGAGCATTCAATATGGCATACAAAAGCACTGCGCTGCAAAAATCTGTGCTGCGTGTTTCCGCTCGAGACTTAAACATACCTGTATTTTTTCCTCTGGGCAAACAGCAGTGATCCGGTAAGCAGCAGCGCCAGAACTTCCGCCACGATGACCGCCATCCAGACGCCGTCGATTCCCAGCACCAGGGGCAGAAACAGCACCATACTGCACTGAAAGACCAGAGTTCGCGAAAAGGAGATCAGGGCAGAGATCAAGCCGTTGCTTAACGCGGTAAAAAAGGCCGATCCCCAGATATTGAATCCGCAAAACAGGAAAAACAGCGCATAAATCCGAAAACCGTGCACCGTCATGGCCGACAGATGCGCGTCATAGCCGACAAATACCTGTATCAGTATCGAGGATAGAAGCTCTGACAGCGCGGTCAGTACAAACCCCGTGGTAAAGATCAGCGTCAAGCTTTTGCGGAACAGGTTTTTCAATTCGTCATGATTTCCCGCACCGTAATGATAGCTGACCACCGGAGCGCTTCCGATGGAATAGCCGATAAATATGGCGGAGAAAATAAAGTTGACATACATGATCACGCCGTAAGCGGCTACCCCGTCTTCACCGGCCAGTCCCATGAGACGGAAATTGTAGAGCATGTTGACGATGGACGCCGATATGCTGGTCATCAGCTCCGAAGAACCGTTGGTACAGGTCTTCAGCAAAACCCTGCCATAAAAAGCCGTCTTTGTGAACCGAAGCCGGCTGTCGTTCTCTCTGGCAAAGTAGAATACCGGTACAATTCCGCCCAGTATTTCTCCCATAGCGGTAGCCGCTGCTGCCCCGGCTATGCCCCAGTTGCAGAGAACAATAAATATATAATCGAAAACCACGTTGAGAAGACCCGAAGCCAAAGACAGCTTCAGACTCAGCTCCGGTTTTTCCGCCGCGATAAAGAAATTCTGAAAGATATTCTGCAGGATATAACAAGGCAGTGAGATCATCAGCACCCGCACGTAAATCACGCACAGATCCAGCATCTCCCCTTCTGCGCCCAGAGCGGACATGATGGGACGGGCAAAAAGGCAGCCCGTCAGCGCCAGCAAGATACCGAAGATCGCCGCGATGATCACCAGCATGGTAAAATACGCGTTGGCCAGTTCCTGTTTGCCTTCTCCCATAGTGCGGGACACGATAGCGTTTCCGCCGGTACCGATCATAAAACCGATGGTGCCCAGCGCCGTAAGCAGCGGCATGGAAAGATTGACCGCAGCGAAAGCTGTGGTTCCGACAAAATTGGAGACAAAAAGCCCGTCAACAATACTGTAAGTCGATATACATACCATCATGACGATCGAAGGCAGTACAAAACGCAGCAGCCGCCTGTAGGTAAAATGATCTGAAAGCTGGATCCTCACTGTCCGTACCTCTTTTACACCTGTATTTCTCCCGGTTTACGGGTTTTCTCCGAAGTCACCGGCTTACCATGCGGACCGGCAACGCGGATGATCGTTTTGCGAACGTTTTTCATCCGTTTTACCAGATCCTGATCGGTAAAAGCGGCTATGTTTTCATCCGTCAACGGAACAAGCTGATACTTCCTGCCTGTGTCCTTATCTCTTGCCAGCATCATCGCCGGATAATACCATGCATCTGCAACCTTCGCCTTTCCCGCTTTCTTTTCCAGACGCAGAGAAAGGATCATCGCATGATCGCTGTTTTTTCCTTTGTAAACCATATTGGAGACAAAATTACCTAAACTGTATACCACCGGAACTTCTCTGCCGTCACTGGTTTCGATCCGGTCAAAGGAAGACACCGTATGGGAATGTCCGCCGACAATATAATCCGCACCCAGCTCTGCCATTTCCCCTGCCATCCGAACCTGTCTGTCCGTAGGCGCAAACTGAAATTCTTTGCCGCTGTGCAGAAAAGCCAGGATAAAATCCGCACCCGCTTCCCGCATATGCTGAAAATCCTCCGCGGCTTTTTCCTGCGAATAGTAATTCAGATGCTTCTCGATCTCTTCCCCGGAAAACTCCTGTATGCTGCGGTTATAATAATAAGCATAAGAAACGATACCGATCCGGATCCCCTTGACCTCAACGAGCAGAAAACGGTTCTTTTCCTTCCCGGAGAACGCGCCTGTATGGAGAAAACCGTATTCGTCCTGCTTTTTCAGAGTCTCCAGGAGTCCGTCGATACCCGTATCGCAGCTGTGGTTGTTGGCATTGACCAGCACATCGAATCCGCAGTCCTTTACCGCCTCCAGATATTCCTCCGGCGCGTTGAGGTACGGCTGGTCATACTTCCGTTTCCGTTCCATGGAAAGAGGATGCTCTGCAGAAATACTGGTTTCCAGATTACCGATGGCAAGATCTGCGCCGGAAATCAGCTCCCGTACATAGTCGAACTGATAATGGAAATCAAACCTCCCGTTCTGCATTGCCTCTCTCTGCTGACGCCGCTGACACATCAGATCGCCGCCGATAATGATTTCGATCTGCTCTGCTTCCTGCTCCTTTACAACCGGCTCTGCCTCCTCAGCAGTATTCTGCGTACAGGATGCAAGCAGAAAGGCAAGACAAAGCAGCAGCGCAAGCAGTTGTTTTTTCGGATTTCTATGTTTATTTCTCATCTCTAAAGCCTATTCTCTCTTCTTCGTCGTTCTCTCTTTAAATCTTTGTCGTTCTCTCTTCAAAGTTCTGCAGCAGGACAAAATGGATTCAAATCCTTTTCCGACTCTAAAACGGAGAATCGGCCGCCGCTTTTCTCCCGCCGCATTTCCGCCATATTGCGGGAAAAGGTCTT
>CALXJA010000010.1 GCA_944388465.1 uncultured Emergencia sp. | reverse complement strand
CACAGCCTCCTTTTGAAAATGGAATGCAAAGAGACTGCACTGTCCGCCTTCCTGCTAAAGCCGCATCCGCCAATCTCTCTGCTGATAATGGAAATTAAAAGCATTGAGATTTTCCTGAATGTAATAGAAAAACAGATGCAGCTAATGCTGCGTTAGAATCAGACATGCCGGAAACATAATGCTTTTACATATGATAACACAAGCCGGGAGAAAAAGCCAGATAATTATGTCTTTGAGATGACAGTATCTCCTACGCCTTCCATTTCCGGATCTCCAAAAGTCCAGGGACAAGCTCCCTGGCGCTTGTCTCCAGAATGATCCTCCCTTTTTCCGCCGTGGCGCCGGACGGGTCTCCCCCGATTCCGATAGGCTTCCCGTCAGCGGTCTTCCAGTCTTCCGACACCCACCCGATGGTGACGCTGCCTGCAGTTTTGAGCGTCTGGTTGCCCACGAACGCGCTGGGGATGCCGGCCTCGGCCGTCTCCAGCCTTACGAGGGAGGGATCGACCGCCATCACCATGGACGTCTCCATCTCCCCGCCGTGGAAGTCATAGACATTGCCCTCCGACACCGTCGCGCGCACGTCCGGATGCCCGAACGCGCCGGCGGACAGGATGAAGGGGGACAGTCCCAGATCGCTGCGCAGCTCCCGGCTCAGCACCTGGATGACCGGCGCGTTTCCCCCGTGGCACACGAGGAACGCCAGCTTCTTAAAGCCGTGCCGGTACAGGCTCTCACTGATGTCATACAGCAGATGGTAGTAGGTGTCCGGCTTCAGGGTCACGGAGCCGCAGAAATTCTTGTGTTCCGTGCTGAGTCCCACCGGGATCACCGGGAAAGCCAGGATCGGGAAATCCCCCTCTCCCGCCTCCTCCAGCGCGCGGCCCAGATACTCTACCATGGCCCCGGCAATGATATCATCCGTTCCAAGCGGCGCCTGGTTGCCGTGCTGCTCCAGCGCCCCCACCGGGATCAGGACGATCGTCTCCTCCCTGTCCACCTGCTCCATCTGCGCTCTCGTCAGTTCCATGTATTTACGAATCATACCGCGTCCTCCATCCTTTCACTACCTGCAGTTCCTTCATTCTGTCATACAGAAGATATCCTGTGATATAGTTCAAAAGCAGCTTGATGAGATTGAACGGGATCGTGGCAAGAACAAGGAACAGCGGCAGGTTCTGTATCAGCGGATTGACCGCCCCCACTGTGCGGACCACCTCATCCAGCGACAGCCCCATAGCCTTCGCATAGAGCGGCAGGGTAATGCAGGCGTTCAGGAAGCAGGAAAAGGCGATCCGGACCGGCAGGCTGACGCCGAGGGCGAGGATGGCCGCCTTCCTCGTCCCGCCGGACTTCTGAAAGATGAACCACAGCGGCAGGATATACAGGACCGTCCCCAGAAGGTTGGCAAATTCACCGACAAACATAGTGTTCGTCCCCACAGTGATCAGTTTGATCAGGATCTTGATCACCTCGACGCTGATGCCGGAGACCGGCCCCAGAAGAAACGTGGCGATCACGGACGGCACATCGCTGAAATCGATCTTGTAGAATGGCGGCATCAGCGGGATCGGAAACTCCAGCGACATGAGGATGCCGGCGACAGCCGCGAGCATGGCTGTGACGATAAAGTAATAGGTTTTGCTTTTTGTTCTCATTGGATAGAACGCTCCTTTCGAATGATCTGTACAAATGCAGTAAATCCTCCGAAAGAATAAAGACAAAAAATCTCAGCGCCGGGGCGCTGAGATGATCGGTCTATCTGTTATTTCTTCTCCCATCCAGACTGTCACTGTCGGTTTTGGAATTCCACCAAATCAGCCACTTGCGTGGGTCACGGACTATAACCGTCGGTAGGGAATTACACCCTGCCCCGAAGAATTTATTCATTTGTCGCATTTTATTTTAGCACACACCGGACGGAAGCACAAGGTCTCATTGTCCTCCGCCGTCAAACAGCTTCGGCGATGCAGGATCATGCAGGGGATATCTAAAGAGTCCGGCACACATTTTACACCGATTTTACCAAAAGCGGGTGGCCTGCTGATATTGCCCGCTATATAATCAGAAATAGATAATTATATTTTTATCTTTGGATTGGCAGCAATCATTTTTAGAGGAGAACGGCAATGAATCAAGTCATTATTTACAGCAGTCGATACGGAAGTACACTTCAGTATGCAAAAAAACTGTCAGAACAAACCAATATCCCGGCAGTTGATTACAGGGAGGCTCCTGAGCTTTCCGGAATGCGCACCATCATCTATATGGGCGGCTTGTATGCCGGTGGCGTCCCCGGACTTACAAAAACCTTTCGTGGTTTCTCCCTCCGGGATGGACAAAAGGTGATTCTCATAACCATAGGGCTGTCCGATCCAGATGAACCGGAAAACCGACAGAATATTCGGGCGGCACTTAAAAAACAGCTTCCACCAGACCTGTTTCATCAGGCAAAAATATTTCATCTTCGTGGTGGGATAGATTACCAAAGACTTTCTTTAAGTCATCGCACTATGCTGGCACTATTATACCGCTCCTTGCGAAAAACGCCCCTTGAACAGCAAACAGCCGAAAACCGCGCGCTCATAGAAACATACGGGAAGCAGGTGAATTTTATAGATTTCGGTGCATTGGAAGCGGTCATCCGTGAAATACAACACGAAAAAACCCCGCATTAGTGCGAGGTTTCCAATGCGGAAGATGGGACTTGAACCCACACGACACGAATGTCACAAGATCCTTAGTCTTGCTCGTCTGCCAGTTCCGACACTTCCGCATGACTGCGTTATTTCGCTGTCCGAATGATATAATACTATATCCCGGCGCGAATGTCAACAGTTATTTTTGAATTATCTTAATTGGCTGTATAATATATATATTCGGAAATTTATCAAAAATTCCCGTCCAGACAAATGGACGGGAATCTCAGATTTTTATCTTTACAGAGACAGGTTAGGCAATGCTCTTCTTCGCTGTCTCAGCCAGCGCTGCAAAACCTTCCTTGTCGTTTACTGCCATCTCGGCAAGCATCTTTCTGTTAATGTCGATGTTGGCAACCTTGAGGCCGTGCATCAGTCTGCTGTAGGAAAGACCGTTCAGTCTTGCAGCCGCGTTGATGCGGGCGATCCACAGCTGACGCATCTGGCGCTTGCGCTGCTTTCTTCCCGCGTATGCGGATGTGAGGGCTCTCATGACAGACTGCTTTGCAACTCTGTACTGCTTGGAGCGCGCTCCTCTGTAACCCTTAGCCAGCTTTAATGTTCTGTTATGTTTCTTCTTAGCGTTTAATCCGCCCTTAATTCTTGCCATGTCTTAATTCCTCCTTCAATCTTTCCCAATCTTACAGATATGGTAATACTTTCTTCATATTCTTTACATTGGTTGCATCTGTGATTGTAGCCTGTCTGAGATTTCTCTTTCTCTTCGTAGACTTCTTGGTTAAGATATGGCTCTTGTAAGCTTTGTTTCTTTTCAGCTATCCTGTACACGTCTTCTTGAAGCGCTTTGCAGCAGCTCTATTTGTTTTAATTTTTGGCATGATGTTTTTCCTCCTTAAAGATAAATAGTATTTTTAACGTTTTTCAGTTAAAACCATGCTCATATTTCTTCCTTCGAGTTTGGCCGGTTTCTCAACAACCGCCACGTCAGCGAGCATCTGGGCGATATCGTCCAGGATGTGTTTGCTCTGCTGTACATGAGCCATCTCCCGTCCGCGGAAGCGGAGCGTAACCTTGACCTTGTTCCCCTTTGCCAGGAATTTCTTGGCATTGTTCACCTTGGTGTTCAGGTCGTTGGTATCAATATTTGGTGAAAGACGCACTTCCTTCACTTCAACCGTTTTCTGCTTTTTCCTGGCCTCTTTCTCTTTTCTGGCCAGCTCATACTTGTACTTGCCGTAGTCGATGATCTTGCATACGGGCGGCTGAGCTTTGGGCGCAACCTTGACCAGATCCAGCTGCGCTTCCTCAGCCAGCTTCATCGCCTCGCGCGCAGACATAATGCCAAGCTGCTCGCCGGCTTCGCTGATCACACGTACTTCCCTGTCTCTGATCTGTTCATTAATCATTAAATCGCTAATTGTAGTGCACCTCCATCAAAAAAAATAAGTGAATAGTCCAGACTACCCACTTAACCAGTTGCACAACACACCTCTCCCGGTGTATAATGACACGATATCAACCAATAGTCACCCGCTTGTGCTATGGTGAGAGTGGATACTCTGCTTTCTTTTACACTTTACGCAACAATTAATCTATCACAGTTCCCGGCCCGTGTCAACACTTTTTTCTTGCCTAATTGCTCCTTCTTCTATATAATAGGGATTAACGGTCTGCGCCGGCACAGTTCCGCGCAGAGCGTGCTGCATCACACATGGGAGTAATCTGATTTACTTACATTATGGAGGAGGTTATTACAAATGAACAAAAGAAGCAGCTTCTCCGGCAAGCTCGGGTTCGTCCTGGCCGCTGCCGGTTCTGCGGTAGGTCTCGGGAACATCTGGCGCTTTCCCTACCTTGCCGCGCAGTACGGAGGAGGCACGTTCCTTCTCGTCTATCTGGTGATCGCCGTCACCTTCGGCTTTTCCCTGATGATCGCCGAGGTGGCCATCGGCCGCAAGACAGGGCTGTCCGCCATCGGCGCCTTCAAGTCCCTGGATTCCCGCTTCGGCTTCCTGGGCATCCTCTCGGCGGCGGTTCCCATCATCATCCTTCCCTACTATTCCGTTATCGGGGGATGGGTCATCAAGTATTTCGCAGTCTTCGCCACAGGCGGCGGGAGCGCTTCCGCCGCGGACGACTACTTTAC
>CALXJA010000009.1 GCA_944388465.1 uncultured Emergencia sp. | reverse complement strand
TTTCTGCCTTTCTCTTTATTTTGTTTACACCCTTTTACGCCCTTTTTACGCCTTTTTTCAATCCGGCTGGCGTAGTTTGTGCGCAGCTTGTGCAAATTGGCGGACGGCTTTTACCACAGACTCGGCTGTCACATGACATATCTGTCTATTGTTGTTTTGCTGCTCGCATGACCCAAAAGCTGCTGCAAGACTTTCGGCTGCATATCTCGCTCGGTTGTGCATGCAGCGCAGGTGTGCCGCAGCGCGTGCATACAAAAACGCTTGATACCCGCTTCATCACACAACTTTTACAGGCGCGTATCAATAGTATAGCGCATGATACCTTTTTCCTCAAGGTTTCTCCGTGAATTTTTTAAATGCAGTATCAGATCAAGAGCACCTGACGGATGTACGGTTCAGACTCTCTGCACTTCACCAGTTTCCTGCTGCCCGCAAAAGCACGGACGTCAGTTTGGCAAACGCGGAATACTGTCGATTTGCAGAGAGTATTTCGGCGGTTTCATAAGAGACTGATCACCGACGAATGGGAATTTATTGCTTTTTAGAATTGTCAACTGTTTTTCCGATTTGGTTACCAATGATAAAACCTAAAAATCCTATAATTGAGCACCAGATGCTTCCGGTGAAGTAAATGGCAATTCCAGTTCCAACTGCACCCACCAGGCTTCCTATCAAAGAACAGACAGCTTCCGCCTTTTTCATATGTTTCCTCCTCTGCAAATCTTGATTTGCTGCTGTGTTCAAATCAATTATAGCACATAAAGAAAATCGCCTTCAAGTTCTCCCTGCACAGAAAGCAGCTGTACCAAGGATGCATTATCCGAGTTTTCTATAGATGCGCGAAGAAGATTTTCCGTTTTCTTTACGATATGACGGATAGATATATACGTCTTTGCTACCGGCACTACCTGTGATATTGATGTACATGAGAACACCTTCATGTATATTACGCCAAAACAATTCCAAACAAGCACTGGCAAATTCGTAAAATTTGACAAAAAATTCACCGCAACCGGTAATATTTCTGCATATGCAGCTCAGGCAGATCGAAAAATCGAAGACTCACTGTGCCAGAGAGTACGGCAAAGCTGTCAGCGGAGACAATGTTGTTTACGATGTGGTAGACAGCTGCGAGACACTGCTGAATAAAGTGATGAAATAAGAAAGAGCCTCAGCTGACACCCGCAAGGGCATCGACGAGACTCTTTACTTTTGATATAAAATTGAACTTTACCTTTACCTTTACCTTTACCTTTCAGACTTTACGGGCGTAGACGGGAAAACATACGGGCAATGCGTTATTTCTGCTCAGAGGGCAGGAAATCAGCGCTTTTTGACCGTAAGCCCGCCATTTTCCGGGTAAAGCAGACCGGAGTTACCTGTCGCGGCGTGAGAAAGTGAAAGAGGATGCGTTTTTCTTTTTCCTCCACAGAATTACATACACGATAAGGCAGAAGAGAAAAACGAAAAAGCTCAGTACCTGCGCCTGTTTGAACGGACCGATCATCAGACTGTCCGTGCGAAGCTGTTCGACAAGCCCTCTTTCCAGAGAATACAGCATGCCGTAAAGGCAGGCCAGCTGTCCGGGAAAACTTCTGCGCCTGTCCAGAATCATGAGGAAAACGAACAAGGCGAAGCACCAGAGAGATTCGTACAGAAAGGTCGGATGGACGTACTGGCCGTCTGCCCAGATTGCCCAGGGCAGATCGGTAGGTCCGCCATGAGCCTCCTGATTGAAGAAATTTCCCCATCTGCCGACAGCCTGTGCCAGAGCTACAGTGGGAAATACCAGGTCGGCCAGCTCCAGGAAGTTGATCCGGTAATGTTTGCAGATAAAAATCGCGACAAGGATACCGGCAATGATACCGCCGTGAATAGCCAGGCCGCCGCTGCGAATATCGAGGATCCGTCCCCAATCGCCCGCATAGTTGTCCCAGCTGAAAATTACATAATAGGCTCTTGCACCGATTATCGCTGCCGGAATCAGAAAAATGGCGAAGTCCAGAATATGTTCGCTTTCAATGCCGTGCTTTGGCGCTCTTTTGTAGCACAGGAAGATAGCGAGAATAAATCCGATGCCGATGAGCACACCGTACCACATGATATCAATACCGAACAAATTAAACGCTACCGGATCAGGCGCTCTCATAAAATCTCTCCTTCATAGACGAAATATACAGGGAATGCCGGATCTTGCTGTTTTTAAAGAAAACCGGCAGACGCCTTTCATTATAAAAGAAAATCTGTTAAAATTCAATATGATATGAAGTATGAAAACATTTGTAAAGGCAGTTTTATTGCCAGGCCGAACCGGTTTATCGCCGAGGCAGCCGTCGGCGGAGAGATTGTGCGGGCACACGTAAAGAATACGGGACGATGCAGAGAACTGCTGCAGCCCGGAGTCGAGGTGTTTCTGGAAGATCACAGTCAGAAAATGGGAAAACGGAAACTTCGTTATTCGCTGATTGCCGTCAGGAAAGGCGATATGCTGGTAAACATAGACTCGCAGGCGCCGAACAGAGTATGCGAGGAGGCGCTTCGGACGGGGAAACTGGTTCTGCCTTTCATGAGTGAATTGAAAGCGATCGAACGGGAAAAGACATTTATGGGTTCACGGTTTGATTTTCGTCTGCAGGGAAGAGACGGCCGGAATGGCTGGCTGGAGGTGAAAGGAGTTACTCTGGAAGAGAACGGAATTGCCCGGTTCCCTGATGCGCCTACAGAAAGAGGCGTCAGACATGTACTCGAACTGATCGAAGCGGTAAAGCAAGGGGATAAGGGAGCGATCCTGTTTGTCATTCAAATGGAAGGCATACGTTGTTTTGAGCCGAACGACCGCACCCACAAGGCATTCGGCGATGCTTTACGCACAGCAGCGAAAAGCGGCGTGGAAATTCTGGCGTATCAATGCCGGGTAGACGAGGATCAAATGGTATTATCCGCACGGGTGCCGGTCAGGCTGTGACTGCGGCAGACTGTGATTACGACAGGCTGTGCAGCCGCTGCAGAGCGGATCGCTTCTGCAGGAAAATGCCGGAGAAAACGGGAGATTCAAGGAAAATACAACATGGAAAAGAAAAGCTGACTTTGCTGAGAATGGATCCTAATGGATGCGATCACTTTTTCCTACTATGAAAGTTTCATATCGGTGAAATGAAAAACTAACGTCCAGAAGAAAAAATAAGTTCCAGATGAAAGAGAAAGCTCTGTTTTCAATATGAAAAAGATAGATGTATCTTGAAAAAATACGGCCTTTTGTGTAAATTTAAGTT
>CALXJA010000008.1 GCA_944388465.1 uncultured Emergencia sp. | reverse complement strand
TTATACCGGCTGTATGGCAGGAGAACTGGATGAGATCTCGGCCTTTCTGCGGGAATACGCGTCTGTCAGAACGGCGATGGAGGTAATTTATCCGAAACGGAGAAAATTTTCTGCTGAAAATATTCATTTTGTCCGGCGTGTTCGGGATATTTACCGCTCATCCGGGGAGGAAAAGCAGTATTGCTGCAGACTTCTGGAGCCGATAACCGTCAGCGGGGAGCCGGAGCTTCTGCAGACGCTTTCCTGCCATCTCCTGGATGGCGGTTCACACCTGAGTGAAACTGCCCGGCTGCTGTTTGTTCACCGCAATACGGTGCTTTACCGCCTCAATAAGGTTCGCGCACTGACAGGCTGCGATTTGAACAGCATGCCGTATGCCTATGATCTCTATATGGCGGTATCGCTAAAACGGCTGGAGGCAGATGAAAAAAGCGGCGGGAAAGACAGAACCGGTACACAGGATCGCACTTAGTGACGGAAGCAGGACTTCCTCAGCCGTGCGAAACCGCGTACCGGTTCTTTTTGCGTCGTATATGGTTTAAGGTATTTGTCTTTATTTTATCCCGATGCTGACCAGACGTATGAACTGTTTTGCCGTCCGCGGACTCCGGCCGTTGGCACGGATCGCGAAGGCTTCGGCACGTTTGAACAATTCGTCTTCGGCCATTTCGATACCGTATTCTGCGGCCAGACTCTTTACGATAGAAAGGTAAAGGTCTTTTTCCGGCTTGGAGAAGGTGATCGTCAGACCGAATCTTGCAGAAAGACTCATGGTTTCCTGCAGTGTATCGTTCAGATGCAGATCGTCGCCTGCACGGGCTTCCATGGATTCCCGGACCAGATGTCTGCGGTTGCTGGTGGCATAGATGGCGATATTCTTCGAATAATCTGCAACGTTGCCCTCCAGAATGCCTTTCAGGCTGCCGAAGTCGTCGTCGTTCTGCCCGAAGCTGAGATCGTCGATATAGAAGATAAACTTCAGCGGATTATCGAAGAGCTGCTCCATGATCACCGGTATTTCCCGCAGCTGCCGCTTGTCAAACTCAACAAGACGGACGCCCCAATCGTAAAAGGCATTGGCGCAGGCTTTGATCGTAGAGGATTTTCCTGTGCCGGCATCACCATAAAGCAGCACATTGCTGGCCGGTTTGCCTTCGGCCAGAGCACGGGTATTTTCCAGTACCTGATTTCGCTCCCGGCTGTAGCCGTACAGCTGGTCAAGGGTCTGCATGTCCGGATTCTTGATCGGGATCAGCCGCCCGTCGCGGACTTTAAAGGCGCGGTATCTGGCGAATATGCCATGCCCGCTGTATGGAAGCGCTTCCAGCATGGCGCCGTAGGCGCCGGCCAGATCGATCTCCTCCGTATCCCAGCCCGGAAGGAACAGATCATAGTCGATGAGTTCCTGTATCCTTGCACTGCTGATACGGGAAAGGCGCTGCAGAAGCGCAAGCTCTTCCATGAGACACTTTTCCATGGAAATGGTTGTCTTTCGATTGTGAATTTTGGATTCTAAGTAAAAATTTTCGTCGTTCAGGACAAAGTCGAGAACAAATCTGCTCAGATTGCCGCCGCTCTCATATAATGCCTTTGAAAAAGCTCCATAGTAGAGAAGCTGCTCATCTAAGGAGCTTTTTTCAACTGCATGTAAAAGTTTTTGAAGATTTGAAACGGTATCCGTTTCAAGTATACTTCGAAAAACGGAGAGGGCGTTTAGCTGTCTGTTCAGATCGAATACAGGATTGCTTCTCATCAGTCTTCTACAGGCACCGTCCAGTCCATAAAGTCTTCGATCTTTCCTGTCTGGATGCCGTAGATCGTATCGTACATCTCCTGTGCGACCGGTCCGATCTTGTTGTCGTTGATGATCATCTGCTCACCTTTGTAAAGCAGCTCGCCGACAGGGGAAACGATGGCCGCGGTTCCGGAAGCGAACATTTCTTTTAACTGGCCGTTTTTATATGCTTCTTCCAGTTCATCGATGGATATTTTCCTTTCAGAGACCTTGATGCCTTTTTTCTTGCAGATGGCGATGATAGAGTCTCTGGTGATGCCCGGAAGGATAGAGCCGTTGAGTTCGCTGGTAACAACCTCGTCGCCGATGACAAAGAAGGCGTTGGCTGCACCGATCTCTTCGATATATTTCCTCTCTATGCCGTCCAGCCAGAGGATCTGCTCATAGCCTTTTTCGTGAGCGATCTCCTGCGCTTTCAGGCTGGCGCCGTAGTTACCGCCGCATTTGGCTTCGCCGGTACCGCCCCTGACCGCTCTGACGTAAACGTCTTCGACATACATCTTTGTCGGCGCCAGACCGTTTTCAAAATAAGGACCGACCGGGCTGAGGATGATCATGAACTTGTATGTATTGGATCTTCTGACGCCCAGGAAGGCTTCGTCGGCAAAGATGAACGGACGAATATAAAGCGCGGTTCCTTCTCCCTGAGGGATCCAGTCTTTATCTACGCGAACCAGAGCCTTGATGGATTCGACGAAAAGCTCCTCGTCGATCTGCGGGATGCAGAGTCTGTCGTTGGTTCTGTTGGTTCTTTTCGCATTCATATATGGTCTGAACAGCTGGACTTTGCCCTCTGCTGTCTGGTAGGCCTTTAATCCTTCAAACATCTCCTGACCGTAATGCAGTACAACAGCAGCCGGATCCAGCTCGATCGGACCGTAAGGCACGATACGGCCGTTGTGCCAGCCATCTTTTTCGTTATAATCCATAATGAACATATGATCGGTAAATTCTGTTCCGAAGCGGAGTCCCTTAGGATCCGGCTTTTTCTTAGGATTTTCTGTCAATGTCACTGGAAATTCATATTTCATTTTTTGTTCCCCTCTTTTCTTTTCCGTTTTTCAACTAAGTATCTTTATCTTACCTCTTAAATTGTAATGTGTCAACAATTTTAAAAGAGAAAAATTGTAAAAAGAAACAAAAATTAAAAGGTGGAAACAAAAAGGAAAAAGTTTTCGCTTTGTTTTTCTTGTGATTTAAAAGTTTATACGCCATATTTCTTTAAGAATGTAAAAAAACAGCAGAAAATATTGAAAACAAAAAGCAGCTACGCTAAAATATAACCGTAAAATAACAGAAAAGATGTTGGAGATTTTCCTATTCGGAAAGAGACGGAGAGAGAGACGAAGTGAAAGATCCTGCGACATCAGATTTTCGTATGCAGAGTGTTTTTGTCTGCATACAGAATACGGAGGTATATCATGAAAAAATATGTCTACTCTTTCAGTGAAGGTTCTAAGGATATGC
Source organism: uncultured Emergencia sp. (assembly GCA_944388465.1). GTDB lineage: Bacteria > Bacillota > Clostridia > Peptostreptococcales > Anaerovoracaceae > Senimuribacter. Next base: position 1,291 of record CALXJA010000008.1, on the reverse strand, counting down.
GGAGCCTGCTTGGCGGCAAAGGTGCGAATCTGGCGGAAATGACCAAGATCGGCATGCCTGTTCCGGCAGGATTTACCGTGACTACCGAAGCATGCAACAAGTATTACGAGGATGGCGGCGTTATCGACGGCGAGGTCGTTTCCCAGATCTATGAGAAACTGGCTGCGCTGGAGCAGCAGAGCGGGAAGAAATTTGGCGACAAGAACGATCCGCTGCTGGTATCCGTTCGTTCCGGCGCTGTTTTCTCTATGCCGGGCATGATGGACACCATTCTCAATCTGGGACTTAATGATGATACTGTCGAAGCGCTGGCACGTCTGACCGATAATGAACGGTTTGCTTACGACAGCTATCGCCGGTTCATTCAGATGTTCGGCGATGTTGTCATGGAGATCTCCAAATCCAAGTTCGACAGAATTTTTGACGGGCAGAAGGAAAAGAGCGGCGCAGAATTTGACGTGGATCTGACTGCGGAGGATCTGAAGGAGATTATCGCCGCCTATAAGAAACTGGTCAAAGAGGAAATGGGCGAGGACTTCCCGCAGGATCCGCAGGTACAGCTGATGGAAGCCGTAAAAGCGGTCTTCCGCTCCTGGAACAACGACAGAGCGATCCTTTACCGCAATCTCAACGGCATCGATCACAATCTGGGAACGGCTGTAAACGTTCAGTCCATGGTTTTCGGAAATATGGGCAAGACTTCCGGTACCGGCGTAGCCTTTTCACGGAATCCGGCCAATGGCGAAAATGTGCTGTATGGTGAATTTCTGGTTAACGCACAGGGCGAAGATGTGGTTGCCGGCATTCGTACGCCGCAGCCGATCAAAGAGATGGCCGAGGCTTTCCCGGAAGTTTATGCAGAGTTTTCCAGCATTGCGAAGAAATTGGAAAAGCACTACCAGGATATGCAGGATATGGAATTTACCGTAGAGAGAGGCAAGCTCTATATGCTGCAGACCCGCAACGTAAAGCGCACGGCACTTTCAGCGGTCAAAATTGCTGTGGATATGGTGAAAGAAGGTCTGATCGATAAGGAAACTGCAGTGATGCGTGTTGAACCGGAGCAGATCGATCAGCTGCTGCACCCTTGCTTCGACGCGGATGTCGTAGCGAAAAAAGACGTTATCGCAGAGGGACTTCCGGCCTCACCGGGAGCAGCCAGCGGCAGAATCTACTTTACGGCTGCCGAGGCAGTGGACGCAGCAGCCAACGGTGAAAAAACGATCCTGGTCAGACAGGAGACCTCCCCAGAGGATCTGGCAGGAATGGTCGCGGCAGAGGGCATCCTGAC
>CALXJA010000007.1 GCA_944388465.1 uncultured Emergencia sp. | reverse complement strand
CCTCGTGTGCCCGGTAGGCGGCGTTATGATCGCCGATTACTGGATCGTCGGCAAAGGAAGACCGGAAAACTGGCATTCCGTGGATGGGGCGAACTGGGCCGGTATCATCAGCTGGGTCATCGGCGCTGTCGGCGCATATCTGATCACTTATGCCTATTCCGGTATCCTGATCGCTATGGCCGCCTACATCGTCGTAGAAAGATTCATCCCTTCGGCTTCTCGGAGCGGAGCACAGAAATGAAAAATAAACAGAAGAGAGCAATACTGGTTCATGATGATCTTCATGAAATCAATTAAAGGAGGCAAACAAAATGATCGAACTGAACAAACAGGATATGATCGATTTACTTTACGGCTGCGCGGTTCTGGGCACCGGCGGCGGCGGGAAGATCGAACACGGCTTTGCGCTGATGAAAGAAGACTTTGAACAGGGGCGGACGCTGAAACTGGCCTCTTTAGAGGAAATACCGGATGACGCCTATATCACCATTCCTTACGGCTGCGGTGCGCCGGCGGCCGTCGGCGCACCCCTTCCTCCAGATCTGGCGAAGCTGCCAAAGGTCGACTCCCCTACAGTCACGGCTTTTCAGGAGCTGGAGAAGGAGATCGGTCACCGCTTCTTTGCCGTCTCTTCGGCGGAACTCGGCGGTATGAACACCGCTGAGGCACTGCACATCGCCTGCCTGCTGGGGATCCCTCTGGCTGACGGAGATCCGGCAGGCCGCTCAGTTCCCGAGCTTTCCCAGTCCACCTTTTTCATGAAAGGTCTGCGCAGCGATCCCATGGCTGTCGTAACAAAATTCGGCGAGGTGATGATCCTGCGGGACATGATCGACGACTTTCGTATCGAAACACTGGTCAGATCGATCTCCATCGTCAGCGGCGATGATATCAGTGTCTGCGATCATCCGATGACAGGGAAACAATACAGGGAAGCCATCGTTCCCGGCGCAATCAGCTATGCCCTGAAAATCGGAAGAATCCTTCGTCACGCAAAGGAAAACGCACGCGACGCCGCTGCGGACATCGCTGCGGAAATGCAGGGAGAAGTGCTGTTCAGAGGCACGGTAACCGATATGCCATGGGAGATCCGCGATGGTTTCCAGTTCGGCGATATCCATCTTGCCGGTTCCGGCACCTATGCCGGCGAACAGTACCGCATCACCTTCAAAAACGAAAATATCGCTTCCTACAGAAACGAAAAGCTGGACGTCACCGTACCGGATCTGATCTGTATGATCGATAAAAACGGCGATCCGATGACGACCCCGGATTTCGGCATCGGCGAAGAAATGAATGTCATCGTTCTTCCGGCACCGGAAATCTGGAAATGTGAAAAAGGACTGGAAATCTTTGGCCCGAGACATTTCGGCATCGATGCCGACTATGTTCCGTTCAGCGAGAGAAAGCAAGGGTAAACGCCTTTTCCCGTAAACTGTAAACGTTGGTAACGCCACATAAAAGGCGCATAAAAAGCGCATAAAAGCAATGTTGACTGAATTCGCAAAAACAGCAAAATCAGTCAACATTGCCCGGTGCGGACTTTTTCCTGTAAATCATCAAAAAACGCCGCGACAGCTGCTCTCCGCTGACGGCAAAACGGACAAAAATATAAAAAAACACAAAAAAGTCCGCGGCAGCAGGAAAATCGATCCGGATGCAGGGAAAACGGCAATCCTATTTTATATTATTATATAATTTTTCTTTTCTATTTTTTCGGCTTTTCTTCTATTTTTTCCCATTTTATTCTTCTCAAGGCGGACTTTTTTGCTTTTTTACGTCTATATAGTCCGTTTTCTCGCCACAGGCATCTGCGAAGGCGGACTATTGCAGTTTTTTTTGAAATAAAGTCCGTTTCTGCGGGTTATATATAGGAGAGATGATCTTACCGAAGTTTTATCCCGAAGCTTTTGTCCCATAGAGCGGCATCACGATGCATCTTGTTCAAAACAAGAAGAAACCGCGATAACCGTTGATTTTCCAACAGTTATGGCGGTTTCACCAACTCTTTTTGTCCTATAACCTGCAGTTTTTTTATCTTCTATAGTTACCGCCCGCGCCGACGGCATTTTCGCCGCACAACAGCGGACATCTGTGTTAATCCCCCTGATATCACGATTCCAGTGACCATTCCTGCATAATCGTGTTTTTATCTGCTTCTTCACGCATATGCCGCAGCAGCCACAGATAAATCATGATTTCTTTTTCTTTTAGTTTATCACTCATATTTCCCTCCTGATTTTTGATTCATGTCATCCCCTTTTGTGCTTCCATTATACGGCATGTATTTGTTGAATATCCCCATCATTGTGTGAACATTCTGTGTTCAAAATCTTAAAACTGCTTAAGAATCGGTTCTCTTCTTTGCGGAGATCTCTTCCTGCCGTTTCTACATCAGAACACTGATCACTTTCGGATTGTATCCTTCCTCTGCCAAAGCGGAAATAATCTTTCTCTTATGATCCGGGCCGAAGGCTTCTATGGTGATCTTCAGCTCCACAGCGGCATTACGGTTGATGCTGACGAACTGATTGTGATCCAGGCGTATTACATTTCCCTGTTCCCTGGCGATAATCGACGCCACGTTGACCAGCTCACCCGGTTTATCCGGCAGCAGTGTGGACACGGTAAAGATCCGTTCTCTCTGAATCAGGCCGTGCTGCACCACAGATGACATGGTAATGATATCCATGTTGCCGCCGCTGATGATCGCGACCACCTTCTTGTTTTTAACCTGCAGATGCTTCAGTGCGGCCACGGTCAGAAGTCCGGAGTTTTCCGCCACCATCTTATGGTTCTCCACCATGTCCAAAAAGGCCACCACCAGCTCGTCATCCTCTACGGTGATCACCTCATCGATGTTCTTCTGCAGATAAGGGAAAATTTTCGCTCCCGGTGTTTTTACGGCCGTACCGTCGGCTATCGTACTGACATGATCCAGTGTGACCGGTTTTCCTGCCTCGAAAGAAGCCGCAAGGCAGCTTGCCCCCGCCGGTTCCACCGCAATGATCCGGATCTTCGGATTGAGCATCTTGGCCAGAGTCGATACCCCTGTAGCCAGACCGCCGCCTCCTACAGGAACCAGAATATAATCGACCAGCGGCAGTTCTTTTACGATCTCCATGGCGATAGTGCCCTGCCCTGTAGCAACGACCGGGTCGTCAAAAGGATGGATAAAGGTGTATCCCTTTTCCTCTGCCAGCTTTTGTGCATAGTCGGCGGCTTCGTCATACACATCGCCGTAGAGTACGACCTCCGCTCCATAGCTCTTTGTGCGGTTCACTTTCATCAGCGGGGTCGTCGTCGGCATAACGATCACGGCTTTACAGCCATAGGATTTTGCTGCATAAGCCACGCCCTGCGCGTGATTTCCGGCAGAAGCCGTGATCAGCCCTCTCTTCCGTTCCTCCTCCGAAAGCGTGCTGATCTTGTAATAAGCGCCGCGTATTTTATATGCGCCGGTTTTCTGCATATTTTCCGGCTTCAGATACACCTTGTTCCCGCACTGCTCGCTGAAGTAGTCGCTGTACATCAGACCCGTTTCCGTGATGACCTTCTTCACTACTTCTGTGGCTTCTTCAAATGCGTCCAGCGTTAACATTTCTGTCCTTCCCTCTTTCTTTTTCATTTATGCTCCGGTACAACAGCAAAAAAAGGCCGAAGCAACGTAGGCACACCGCCCGGAAATACTTCGGCCGTTTCGTCGGTTTTATCCGTCAGCCTCTATGCTGCCGGTTCGTCAAAACAGCTTCGAACCTGTAATTCGTTTTCTTTTGCTGTTTTAACCGTTAATCCTCGTTCATGACCGCTCCTTTGCAGGATGGTCCTACCAGCTTGGAATAGCGATACAGCCATCCGCTCTTGACGTTTGGCTCTCTCGGTACGGCATTCTGCCGTCTGCGCGCAAATTCCTCATCCGACACCTGTGCATTGATCTTTGCCCCCGGAATATCGATCTCGATGATATCGCCTTCTTCGATCAGGCCGATATTGCCGCCGCTGGCCGCTTCCGGACAAACATGACCGATAGAGGCGCCGCGGCTGGCGCCGCTGAATCTGCCATCCGTGATCAGCGCCACAGTCTTATCTAACTGCATGCCTGCAAGAGCACTGGTTGGATTGAGCATTTCCCGCATACCCGGGCCGCCCTTTGGTCCTTCGTAGCGAATGACCACCACGTCGCCGTCTTTGATTTTTCCATTATAGATGGCGTCGATGGCCTCCTCTTCACAGTCGAAGACTCTGGCAGATCCCTTGTGCTGCAGCATTTCCGGCGCTACGGCACTGCGCTTGACCACACAGCCTTCCTGGGCAATATTACCCCACATGATGGCAATACCGCCGGTTTCGCTGTAAGGATCGTCTATGCTTCTGATGGCATGATTGTCCCTGATCGATTTTCCTTCGATATTCTCGCCGACCGTCGTGCCGGCTGCCGTGATCAGCGAAGTGTCGATGAGACCCTTTTTGTTCAGCTCTGCCAGCACTGCCTGCACGCCTCCGGCATTGTTGAGATCGTGCATATGGGTGCCGCCTGCCGGCGCAAGATGACAGAGATTCGGTACTTTGGCGCTCATCTCGTTGAACAGCTCCAGATTCAGCTCTACTCCCGCTTCATTGGCGATGGCCAGCAGATGGAGCACGCTGTTTGAGGAGCAGCCCAGCGCCATATCGCAGGCCAGCGCATTGCGTATGGATTTTTCATTGATAATGTCTCTGGCTTTAATATCCTTTTCCACCAGATTCATGATCGCCATGCCGGCGTGTTTAGCCAGCATGATTCTGCCGCTGTGGACAGCCGGGATCGTTCCGTTTCCCGGAAGAGCGATACCGATCGCCTCGCACAGGCAGTTCATACTGTTGGCCGTATACATACCGGAGCAGGAACCGCACCCCGGACAGGTATTCTGTTCAAATTCCTCCAGGCCGGCATCATCGATAATATTCGCCTTTCTGGCGCCTACCGCTTCGAACATCTTGGACAGTGACGTTTCCACGCCGCCGACAAGACCGCTCATCATCGGTCCGCCGGAACATACGACCGCCGGGATATTCAGGCGGACCGCCGCCATGACCATGCCCGGAACGATCTTATCGCAGTTCGGTACCAGAACCAGACCATCAAACTGATGCGCCATGGCCATGGTCTCCACACTGTCCGCGATCAGCTCACGGCTCGCCAGCGAATATTTCATACCGATGTGCCCCATGGCGATACCGTCGCAGACACCGATGGAAGGAACCATGATCGGCGTACCGCCGGCCATGCGCACACCTGCCTTTACCGCCTCGGTGATCTTGTCCAGATGGATATGTCCCGGTACGATCTCACTATGCGCCGAGACCACACCGATCAGCGGTCTTTCCAATTCTTCTTTTGTATACCCCATAGCATAAAAAAGGCTGCGCATTGGAGCCTTTTCTATGCCGCGGGTTACGTTATCACTTCTTTTGCTCATAACCTAACCTCGTATATACGGTTTTACCGGCTTATTTCTTCAGCCAGCTCATCATGTCTCTCAGCTCTTTGCCCACCTTGCAGAGCGGATGAGACGCCTCTTTTGCTCTGGAAGCCAGGAACTTGGCCTTTCCGCCGGCGTTGAATTCCTGGATAAATTCGCTGGCGAAGGTGCCATCCTGAATTTCGCCCAGAACCTTCTTCATTTCTTTTCTGGTATCCTCTGTAATGATCCGTTTGCCGGTTCTGTAATCGCCGTATTCCGCCGTGTTGGAGATGGAATATCTCATCTTCTCGAAACCGCCGCTGTTGATCAGGTCAACGATCAGCTTCATCTCATGGATACATTCAAAGTAAGCCATTTCCGGCTCATATCCGGCTTCAACCAGGGTATCGAATCCGGCTTTCATCAGTTCGCATACGCCGCCGCAGAGAACTGCCTGTTCGCCAAAGAGATCGGTCTCGGTCTCTTCTTTGAAGGTCGTCTCCAGAATACCGGCTCTGCCTGCACCGATGCCGGAAGCATACGCCAGCGCATAATCCTTGGCTTTTCCGGAAGCGTCCTGATAAACAGCGATCAGAGAAGGTACACCCTTGCCTTCAACATACTGGCTTCTTACGGTATGACCAGGTCCTTTAGGCGCAACCATGATCACGTCAATATCCTTCTGCGGCTGAATCTGCTGGAAATGAATATTGAAGCCATGAGCGAACATCAGCACATTGCCTTCTTTCATATGTTTTTCGATCTGTTCTTTGTAAATTTTAGCCTGCAGCTCATCCGGCGTCAGGATCATGACGATGTCACCGGCTTCTGCCGCTTCCTCAATGCCCATGACCTTGAGCCCGGCTGCCTCTGCCTTTGCGGCATGAGCGGAACCCGGACGCAGACCGACAACGACGTCAACGCCGCTTTCATTAAGGTTCATCGCGTGTGCATGTCCCTGGCTTCCGAATCCGATAACCGCAACGGTTTTTCCGTCCAGCATACCTAAATTACAATCCTGATCATAATACTTCTTAATCATGTTTATCTATCTCCTTTTTATTGAATTAGCTGTTATTCGTTTCGGTCTCCATTGCTTTCGATACCGGTGATTCCGGTACGGCAGACCTCTGTGATCTCATAATCCTCCATGACATCCATAAAGCCATCCAGCTTTTCCGGGGTTCCGGTCAACTCGATGATCATGCTGTCCTTGGACAGATCGACGATCTTTCCTCTGTAAATATCTACGATCTCCTTGATCGGCGTGCGTTTCTTTTCTCCGGCCTTTACCTTCAGCAGCAGCAGCTCTCTGTAAAGACTGTTCTCTCTGTTCAGGATATATATGCTTTTGACCACTTCCAGCTTTTCTGTCTGGGTGATGATCTGCTGCATAGACTGCTCTGTCGCACTGAATACGATGGTGATCCTGGATAATGCCGGATCATTGGTCGCCGATACGGTCAGCGAATCGATATTGAATCCTCTTCTGCCGAAAAGGCTTACTACTCTCGTCAGAACGTTGGCCTGATTCAGGACAAGAACGCTGACGATCTTCTTCTTTAACGGTTTATACATAACGCGTTCCCTCCTAATCGATAATCATATCCTCAACATCTTTTCCGGCCGGAATCATCGGCAGTACCCGTTCTTCTCTGGAAATATGGCAGTCGATCCATACCGGTCCTGTAGCTTTAAGCGCTTTGGCCATAGCCTCTTTGAATTCTTCGACGCTTTCGGCCCGATAGCCGGTCGCGCCAAAAGCCTCCGCCAGCTTGACGAAATCGGTCTTTCTTTCCGGCGTCGTATTGGAATAGCGGTTTTCGTAAAAAATCGTCTGCCACTGATAAACCATGCCCAGGACTCTGTTGTTCATGATGACGGTGATGATCGGCAGATTCTGACTGACCGCCGTGCAGGCTTCATTGAGATTCATGTGGAAGGAACCGTCTCCGGTAATATGGATAACTCTGTCCTCCGGACATCCCAGTTTGGTGCCTATGGCAGCGCCGTAACCGAATCCCATCGTGCCCAGTCCGCCGCTGGTGATGAATTTTTTTGCTTTGTTGTGCTTGATATATTGTGCAGCCCACATCTGATGCTGTCCTACGTCGGTAACGTAGATCGTATCTTCGTCGGTCATGTCGCAGATCGTATCGATGATCTCCTTCGGATGAAGTCTGCACTCCGGTGATTTGACCACTCTTTCCTTTTTTCTCCAGCCGACGACTCTGTCATGCCATTCCGTATGCTTCTTTTCTTCTATGTACGGCAGCGCTCTGGTCAAAAACTCTTTAACATCGCCGACACAGCACTTATCGATGATGACGTTTTTGTTGATCTCACTCTTATCGATATCGACCTGAACGATCTTGGCTCTTCTGGCAAACTTTTCCGGATTCAGCGCTACCCGGTCGCTGAAACGGGCGCCCAGGGCAATAACCAGGTCGGCCTGATCCATAGCCCGATTGGCGGCTACACTGCCGTGCATACCCACAAGACCCAGGTTGAGCTCATTGTCATAGCCCACGACACCGGCTGCCATCAGAGTATATGCCACCGGGATGTCCGCTTTTTCCAGCAGTTCGACCAGTTCTTTACAGGCGTCGGAAGCAACCACGCCTCCGCCTACGTAGGCGACCGGCTTCTCTGCACTGTTGATCAGTTTAACGATGGCTGCGATATCCTCTCTTTCCATTCGCGGCAGCTCCCGCAGCGGAAGCGGCGGCTTCGATGTATATTCAATGCTCGCGGCAGTTACGTCCTTGGTAATGTCCACGAGGACAGGACCCTTTCTCCCGCTGTTTGCGATCCGAAACGCCTCTCTGAGGGCAGTTTCAAGATCTTCGATCCTATTGACAAAGAAGTTATGCTTTGTAATAGGCATGGTGACCCCGGTGATGCAGATTTCCTGAAACGCATCACGACCGATCAGAGAATCGGGGACGTTTGCCGTAATGGCAACCACCGGAATGCTGTCCATAAACGCCGTTGCAATGCCGGTAACCAGATTTGTCGCTCCCGGGCCGCTGGTGGAAAAAACCACGCCGGTCTTGCCGGTAGCCCGGGCATAACCGTCGGCAGCATGGGCAGCACCCTGTTCGTGCGCAGTAAGGACATGCTTGATCCTGTCGCTGTATTTGTAAAGTTCGTCGTAGATATTCAAAGCGGTACCGCCGGGATATCCGAAAACAGTATCTACGCCGTGGTCAAGCAATACTTCTGCCACTACTTGTGATCCTGTCAATTTCATACTCTCTCTCCTTTTCTTCAGATTCAGAACGGGCGAATTTCGCCCATACCTTATTATAGTCTTTAGCACATAAAAGTCAATACTTTTTTGTTTTTTGTTCACAAAAAAATGCAACAATTATTTGGCAAAAACACAATTTTCGGGTTGACATCCGGGACGTCTTCATTTATATTATTAACATAACATTTTTGTCCTGCCGGCTGCCTGACAGTCTTCGGGACATTTCATAAGAAGTTCGCGACGAAGGGAATAAATTGCAATGTTGATCTCGCAGAGAGCGTCCGGCTGGTGAAAGGGCGCAGATCTTTTGCAGTGTCTCACCCCTGAGCGGCAGAAATGAGAGGGCATATAATCCCGCCCTGGCTCCCGTCCATCTCGCCGGGAATCCGGAATGGCGGAGGATTCTGTCCGTCCTATCTGATCAGACAGATCCCTTCCATATTATATGTCAAAAAGAGTGGTACCGCGGAAACGGATACAGATCGTTTTCGTCTCTTTTGCGATTCGGCGAAGATCGTCAAAAGAGACGTTTTTTTATGTGCGGAATCGCATTCTGCTTAATCGTTTAACAATAGGAGGTTTTCGCAACATGAACAATTTTGAAAAGTACAGACCCGGATACTTTCCTCCCCCAATGCCTGTGGAGGAAATGGAATGGCCAAAAAAAGATCATATTGAAAAAGCGCCGGCCTGGTGCAGCGTAGATCTGCGCGACGGCAACCAGGCGCTGATCGTTCCGATGACACTGGATGAAAAACTGGAATTTTTCCAGTACCTGGTAAAGCTTGGGTTCAAAGAAATAGAAGTCGGCTTTCCCGCCGCTTCCGAGACGGAATTTACCTTTCTGCGCAGGCTGATCGAAGACGATCTGGTTCCCGACGACGTCACACTGCAGGTACTGACCCAGTCCAGAAGACATATCATCGACAAGACCTTCCAGGCTCTGAAGGGGGCAAAACAGGCGATCGTCCATCTGTACAACTCCACTTCCTTCGCCCAGAGACAGCAGGTTTTCCGCGCAAGCGAAAAAGAGATCATCAAAATCGCCACAGATGGCGCCAAACTGATGAATAAGTATGCCGAAAAATATCCGGAAACAAAATTCCAGTTTGAATATTCACCGGAAAGCTTTACCGGAACGGAAATGGAATTTGCCAAAGATATCTGCAACGCCGTTATCGATATCTGGAAACCGACGCCGGACAATAAAGTCATCATTAATCTGCCTGCTACCGTAGAAATGTCCATGCCGCATGTATTCGCCAATCAGATCGAATACATGTGCAAAAATCTCCACTGCCGGGAAAATGTCATCGTTTCTCTGCATCCGCACAACGACAGAGGCACCGGTGTGGCCGATGCCGAGCTGGGTCTTCTTGCCGGCGGTGACAGAATTGAAGGCACACTGTTCGGCAACGGCGAACGCACCGGCAACGTGGATATCATCACCTTAGCTATGAATATGTTTACTCACGGTGTCGATCCGCAGCTGGATTTCTCCCATATGCCGGAGGTCGTGGAGGTTTACGAAAAATGTACCGGTATGAGCGTAAATCCCCGCCAGCCTTACGGTGGCGAACTGGTCTTTGCCGCATTCTCCGGATCCCACCAGGATGCCATCTCCAAGGGGATGAAGTGGAGAGAAGAAAAAGAACCGGGCAGATGGACTGTACCGTATCTTCCTGTGGATCCGCACGATGTAGGCAGAGAATACGACGGCGACGTCATCCGTATCAACAGCCAGTCCGGAAAGGGCGGCGTAGCCTACATACTGGAACACAACTTTGGTTTCATCATTCCAAAGGCCATGATGTCGGAAGTCGGTTATATGATGAAGGATATTTCCGATAAGCATCACGAAGAACTTCCGCCGCAGGAGATCTACGACGCTTTCGCCAGAGAATATGTCAACGACTTCAAACCCATCGATATTACCGATGCCACCTTCAGCCACTTCTCTTCTACAAAGTCTGAAGATGACGACAGCGTCAGCGTAAAGATGCGGGTAGATATCTGCGGACAGATCTATAACCTGGAAGCCGAAGGCAACGGCCGTCTGGATGCCGTCAGCAATGCGCTGAAAAAGACAGAATATCACTTTGATTACAAGTTCATCACCTATACGGAACACGCCATCAGCGCCGATTCCAATTCCAAGGCTGCAGCTTACGTCTGCATTGCCGACAGAGACGAAAACCTCTACTGGGGCGTCGGCACCCACGCCGATATCATTCTGGCCTCCGTAAACGCCCTGGTCAGCGCCCTGAACCGGATGAACAAGAAAATACATTTTGTAAAATAAACATGTTGAATGATTGAATTGATGATTGAATTAAGGAGGAGAGCAGTAACATGGGTATGACAATGACACAAAAGATCCTGGCCGCTCATGCCGGCCTGGATAAGGTGGTTCCCGGCCAGTTGATCAGCGCAAAACTGGATATGGTTCTCGCCAACGATATCACGGGTCCTGTTTCCATTAACGAATTTGAAGGAGCCGGATTCGATCAGGTATTCGACAAAAGCCGGATTTCCCTGGTCATGGATCATTTTGCCCCGAACAAAGACATCAAAAGCGCTGAACAGTGCAAAAAATGCCGCAGCTTTGCGCGAAGATTTGACATCGATCATTTCTACGACGTAGGCGAGATGGGTATAGAACACGCCCTGCTTCCGGAAAAAGGTCTGGTTGCCGCCGGTGAAGCGATCATCGGTGCGGATTCCCACACCTGTACCTATGGTGCGCTGGGCGCCTTTTCCACCGGCGTCGGCTCTACGGATCTGGCCGCCGGCATGGCTACAGGTCAGGCCTGGTTCAAGGTTCCCCGGGCGTTAAAGTTCAATCTGACCGGATCCCTTGCGGAGAATGTCAGCGGCAAAGATGTCATTCTGCATATTATCGGCATGATCGGCGTCGACGGCGCATTATATAAATCCATGGAATTTACCGGTCCGGGCGTTGCCTCTCTGTCCATGGATGACCGGCTGTGCATTGCCAATATGGCGATCGAAGCCGGTGGAAAAAACGGCATCTTTCCGGTAGACGATATAACCAGAGCCTATATGGAAGGGCGTGTAAACCGGGAATACCACGTCTATGAAGCCGACGAAGACGCGGAATACGATGCGGTGTACGATATCGACCTTTCCGCACTCAAACCGACCGTCGCCTTCCCTCACCTTCCGGAAAATACCCGAACTGTCGATGAAGCCGGCGATGTGAAGATCGCCCAGGTGGTCATCGGTTCCTGTACCAACGGCAGACTTTCCGATATGCGAATCGCCGCCGAGATCCTGAAAGGCAGGCATATTCACAAAGACGTACGCGCCATCATTATCCCGGCCACACAGCAGATCTACAAAGACTGCATCCGGGAAGGCTATCTGGATATCTTCATCGACGCCGGCTGTGTAGTCTCCACACCGACCTGCGGTCCGTGTCTCGGCGGCTATATGGGCATCCTGGCCGAAGGAGAACGCTGCGTAGCCACAACAAACCGTAACTTTGTCGGCCGTATGGGGCATACAAAGTCCGAAGTTTATCTGGCAAGCCCTGCTGTAGCGGCAGCTTCCGCACTGGCAGGCAGAATCGCCGCACCGGAAAGGAGAGGTTAACATGGATGTAAAAGGCAAAGTACACAAATATGGGAACAACGTCGACACAGACGTTATCATTCCTGCGCGGTATCTCAATACGCAGGATCATCGCGAACTGGCGAGCCACTGTATGGAGGATATCGATGCCGGTTTCGTCAAAAAGGTAAAAGCAGGCGACATCATGGTTGCCGGAGAAAATTTCGGCTGCGGCTCATCCCGTGAACACGCGCCTATCGCCATCAAAGCCTCCGGAATCAGCTGCGTCATCGCTTCTACCTTTGCCCGTATATTCTACCGCAACGCCATCAATATCGGACTTCCGATCCTGGAATGTCCCGAGGCCAGCGAAAAGATCCAGGACGGCGACGAAGTAGAGATCGATTTCAATACCGGCGCCATCACGAACCTGACCAGAGGCGAAACGTATCAGGCTCTCGCTTTTCCCGATTTTATCAAGACGATCATTGCCAGCGGCGGTCTGCTGAACAGCCTGAAAAAATAAAGGAGACTCACATGAATTACCACATTGCTTTAGTTCCCGGCGACGGCATCGGCCCTGACGTCGTTGCCGAAGCCGTCAAGGTTCTGGACAGAACCGGTGAAAAATTCGGCCATACCTTCACCTATCACCAGGTGCCTGCAGGCGGCGCCGCTATAGACGCGACAGGAAAATGCCTTCCGCAGGAGACGATTTCCACCTGTAAACGCTGCGATGCCGTTTTGCTGGGCGCTGTCGGCGGTCCGAAATGGGATGGCCTTCCCGGTGACGAACGTCCTGAACGCGCCCTTCTCGGTCTGCGCAAGGAGCTGGGACTCTTTGCCAATCTCCGGCCGGCCATGGTGTTCAGTCAGCTTGCCGACGCTTCTCCGTTGAAACCGGAAATTATCGAAGGCGGTCTGG
>CALXJA010000006.1 GCA_944388465.1 uncultured Emergencia sp. | reverse complement strand
ATTCCGTACCATCGGCCGGCAGTATCCGCGAAAAAATCAGCGAGAAGCTGGAACTTCAGCGCCGGCTGAAAGATTTTTCCAAAAAAAACAGTCATCATATATTGTTCAACACATACGATGACTATTTTATCCTGTTTGTAAAACTCGATAAAGAACCCGAATCCGGCGAGAACTTTGTCAGGGAACTTCACGAGCAGATTTCCGGATTCCGCTGTTCAGTCACGCTGATGCAGGCCGATCTCCACGAGGTCAGAGACATGTTCTGTCTTTATGAGCAATGTTGCAGACAGGCAGAAAACATTTTCCCCAAAAAGCCGTTCCTGACCTATTCCGATATGCTCTTTGCCAACAGCTGCTCCCATATCTTTAAGGCTGACAATCCGGAAAAACGCATTTTTGATGCCGCCATTGAGAAGCTGCAGACGCTGCAAGACGCGGAAAGTGTCATGGATACGCTGACCGCCTACTACCTGGATGCGGACTGCCGAATCACAGAAACAGCGCAAAGCATGTATCTGCACCGCAACACAGTCAAATACCGGCTCAACAAAGCTCACGGGCTGCTGCACACCCATTTCGGCAATTCCGTAGATCTGTACTTCATGCAGATGCTCGCAGGCTATTACCGGCTGCTTTCCACAGAACCTTCACCTGCAGACTAAATCCCGTTTTCCTTCGGATATGCCCGGCGGCTGTGCCGGTATCCCAGATTTCCCATCAGCTCGCCCATCATGACAGCCGCTCTGCCGGACTCGATGACCGGAACGGTATACCCGGCTCTGGCCAGGTTGACCTCCACAGCCTCCGCAACGCCCAGCATGCCTGTACAGCCGAGAACAAAGGCCTCAACACCCTCTTCGGTGACAGCCGCTTTGGCCTGTTCTGTCAGATGGCGGATCAGCAGGCTGTGATCCGTCAGTTCCAGAACCGGGATATCCACGTTGCGCACGCTCACGATCCGTCTTTCCAGATGAGCCATATGAATATGTTCGTGCAGCATCGGCTGTACGTTGTCTACTATCGTAATGATGCCGATTCGGTCTGCAAGCCCCAACGCAATCAGTACTGCCGGCTCGAAACCGCCGAACACCGGAAAATCCGCTCTGCATCTGGCGGCACTGACGCCGGGATCACCGAAGCAGTCGATATAGCACGCGGCATAACCTTCGCCAGCTTTCTCCTCCAATATTGCGTAGACATGACCGGTATTGATCACTTCATCATAGGCCGATTCAATGGAAGGTTTTCCCCGAAAAAGCCTCTCGAAGGTTATCTCTGTCGGATCACAGGCCTGTCCGTGGAGCGGCGCTGCAATGTAAGCCTTTTCCTCCTGTGTGATCTCACTGTTAATAGGAACGATTTCCAGCAGTTTCAAACTTATCCCTCCGTTTCATCGTCTTTTTCTGGCGGAACAAAATAGGTTCTGCGGCTGTGAAAGTAATTCATATGCGCATTGAGTTCCAGCCATCGTATACCGGCTCTGTTGGCGTCAACTACCGGTATCTCCCCGCCCAGAGCCGCTCCCAGACGCTCTGCCAGCCTGTACTCTTCCGCACTCCCGTCCGTCAGAAATCCTCTGCCGATGATCAGGCACTGTATGTCATCCTTTTCCATATTCTGTACAGCCTGCAGCACATCTTTCAGTTCCGGCGTTTTTTCCGAATCGATACCCTCTATCCGCACCACTCTGTCTGCGAGCCCCTCGCCGGCGATCCTGCGGGCAAGCAACGGTACAGCGGAGCAAGGCCATGTAAGGATCCCGATCCGCTCTCCGAGAGCCAGAGCCACTAAAACTGCCGGCACAAAGGAATCAAAGACAATTCTGCTGCTGGCCTCCCGGATCCCCCTCAGGGTCATCTCGTCGGCAAAGTGACTGATATAATGCCCTGTCCACGGTTTGCTCTTCTGCTGATCTGCATAGCCTTCATCGGTAAGCTTCAACAGCAGAGGCCCGTTTCTCACCGCGTCCGCCTCGCTGACTGTAGGCTCAGCCGCCTGCTGCTCATCATCGCCGTAATCTCTGCCGATGACGGTTTCCCTCCATCCCGGCAGTCCGTCATAAAGATCAGCCTGCAGATGAGGCAGCAGTTCTCCGCTTCGCCGGCTGCTTTTTCCGGCAAAAGGAACCTGAAACAGCATTTCGTACTTCTGCGGATCTTTTCCTCTGTTCGCTACATAAAGGTTATCGTATCTTACGGTTCCCTCCCCGCAGCCGCAATGACGGAGCACATCGGCAAAGATTCTGTTCGCACCGGCTTCCTCCCACCAATAATAGTGCGCCGGCGTCAGAAAAACGGTAACCGGCCTTCCCGGCTGCAGCTCCTTTTGGCCGCCGGCACTCAGCGGCAGCCGGCTGTCCGTATCGACGAGGCTGATGATGTCCGGCGCCGTCATATAGATATCGCTGATCTTTCCGTCGCGGTACTCGCCGGAAAACAGATATCCCCGGGTATAGGCTATCCCGATCCGATAGGGAAGCTCTCCGTTGCCGGCAAGAATCACTCTGCCGCAGGATACCCCGCCGATTTCTCCGCTTTCGTCCGGCTTACCGGCATCCGGCGGAAAGACAGCTTCGATGCGGCCGCAAAAGATTTCCTTTATCTGCGGAATTACCGCGTGCAGAGCGTCGTACAGCGGCATGCGCCGGTTCTCCCGCGCTTCGCCGACTCTGCAGGCATATTGAATATAATCTATGCCCGTATAGCGGTCAATTTCCTCGGGATCACTTTCCCAGGCGAGAAACAGCGGTGCATCCTCTGCCCTGTCTTCGGTTTCCTTCAGGATCGCTTCTGCTGCCTCTGCATTTTCCATAGGATATATCTCGCCCCTGCTCGTTCCGTCCTTCTCATGCCAGGCAGCGATCAACCGCACGGGAGACATGCCCCGCAGACCGCTCAGATGAAAACGCATATCCGGTATCCACCGGCCGTTGGCTGCCGTATCCACAAGCAGGCAGCTGATTCCGCTCTTCTTTCCGACCATCGCCGCAAGGAAGGTCAGCAGCACGGAATCCGCCGTCAGCTGCGCAGGATAAAGATACCGAACCGCGCCGTCTGCTTCGGCGCCGTATTCCTGGTTCAGCATCAGAAGCTGTACCAGATTTTCCGCAAGCATATCCAGATCCGTCTTCTGCAGATCTCCCCGGATATCGACGGCGATCCCGCGAGAGTCTGTCTTCATCTCGGCAAAAGAGCAGACATCAGCCTCAGCCGCATACCCTCTCT
>CALXJA010000005.1 GCA_944388465.1 uncultured Emergencia sp. | reverse complement strand
GCTGACGGAGTTTCTCAGTGCGATGGAGAAGCGGGAAAAAAGCCATGAAACGCTGGTTCTTGCGTATGAGGTGAAGCTTTTGGACATCCTGGGCTGTTTTCCGCAGCTTTCGGCCTGCACCCGCTGCGGCAGTTCGGAAGATCTGTGCCGTTTCAGCATAGCCGACGGCGGTATGCTGTGCAACCGGTGCGGGAATAAAACCAACGATGCGTTGATTTATCAAGTGAAATTTGATATAGTTAATATATTAAAATTTTTTCGGAAAACGCCGGTGCATTCCTTTGAGAAGATCGCTCTGGACAGGGAAGC
Organism: uncultured Emergencia sp.; assembly: GCA_944388465.1. Lineage (GTDB taxonomy): Bacteria > Bacillota > Clostridia > Peptostreptococcales > Anaerovoracaceae > Senimuribacter. The sequence continues at coordinate 10,713 of CALXJA010000005.1, read as the reverse complement.
AGCCGGAGAGCTACAGCAGATTCTGCGCAAGTATATCTCTTATCATCTGGACATAGGTGCGCTGAAAAGCGAGAGTATTTTTGAAGAAAATTTTTAGGAGGTAAAAAAATGGAGATCACGTTAGAAAAGATCGAATTGGTCAAGGACAGAACCGGTGTGACCTATAAGGAAGCAAAAGAAGCGCTGGAGAGTGCCGACGGCAATGTCGTCGATGCGATCATCGCCATTGAAGAGACCATCGACCAGAAGTCGACGAAGAAGCTGGGGGGCAGCGGCGAAGCGCTGGTAGCAAAGATGAAGGAAGTCGTCAAGAAGGGAAATGTTTCCAAGATCCTGGTTACCCGCGACGGCGAAACTCTGGTGAACATTCCGCTGAATGTCGGCGTTCTGGGCACGGTGATCGCGCCTTGGGGCATGATCGTCAGCATTGTGGCCGCCTTTGGCTTCAAATGCAAGATCGAACTGGTCAAGGACGACGGCTCGGTAATCGATATTACAGAAAAAGCAGGCGATCTCTACGAAGACGCCAAGGAAAAGGGCTCAGATATCTATGAGGATATCAAAGAGAAAGCGCCCGGCGTTTATGAGGATATCCGGGAAAAGAGCGGAGCGGCTTTTGCCAAGGCCAAAGACGCGGCTAAAGATGCCAGAGAACGCCTCAAGAAAGAAAAGCAGGACGACGAACTGGACATGGAAGATGTTGAGCTTTACGAAAAAGAGGCAGATCCGTTTGACGATACAGACGAGGATCAGGACGAAATACAGGATACACAGAAAGAAGATTAAAATACAAGCAGAAATGGAAGGTTTAGCGGATGAGTAAAGAAGTTACAATGGAAAAAATCGTAGCCCTGGCCAAAAACCGGGGATTTGTCTATCCGGGCTCAGAGATCTACGGCGGACTGGCCAACACGTGGGATTACGGCCCTCTGGGCGTAGAGTTCAAAAACAACGTGAAACGGGCCTGGTGGAAGAAGTTCGTACAGGAATCCAGATATAATGTGGGTCTCGATGCAGCCATTCTGATGAACCCCCGTACCTGGGAGGCTTCCGGTCATGTAGGCGGTTTTGCCGATCCGCTTATCGACTGCCGCGAGTGCAAGGCCAGATTTCGGGCAGATAAGCTGATCGAGGATTACATGAAGGAAAGCGGACAGGAGCCGGTTCCTGTAGACGGCTGGTCCAACGAGAAGCTGGAAGGCTATATTGCGGAGCATGCCATCAAGTGCCCGGAATGTGGGAAAAGCAACTTTACGGGGATCCGCCAGTTTAACCTGATGTTCAAGACCTTCCAGGGCGTTACCGAGGATTCAAAATCAGAAATTTATCTGCGTCCGGAGACCGCGCAGGGAATTTTCGTTAATTTTAAAAACGTACAGCGTACATCCCGTAAAAAAATTCCTTTCGGCATTGCACAGATCGGAAAATCCTTTAGAAATGAGATCACGCCGGGGAACTTCACGTTCCGTACCAGGGAATTTGAACAGATGGAGCTGGAGTTTTTCTGTAAGCCGGGAACCGATCTGGAGTGGTTCGCTTACTGGAAGGAATATTGTCTCAGATTCCTGGAAAGCTTAGGCATGAACATGGAAAATATCCGTACCCGGGATCACGAAAAAGAGGAATTGTCGCACTACAGCAATGCAACGACAGACCTGGAATATCTGTTCCCGTTTGGCTGGGGGGAGCTGTGGGGTATTGCCGACAGGACCGATTTCGACCTGAGACAGCACAGCGAATATTCCGGACAGGAAATGGTCTATACAGAACCGGAGACTAATGAAAAATATATTCCGTACTGCATCGAACCGTCGCTGGGTGCGGACAGAGTGGCGCTGGCCTTCCTGATCGACGCCTACGACGAAGAAACGCTGACGGATGCCAACGGCAAGGAGGATACCCGGGTCGTGCTTCGGTTCCATCCGGCTCTTGCGCCATTCAAGGCAGCCGTACTGCCGCTGGCGAAAAAACTGGCTCCGGTTGCGGAACCGGTATATGAAGAACTGGCAAAATATTTCAACGTGGATTATGATGCGGCGGGTTCCATCGGAAAACGCTACAGAAGAGAAGATGAGATCGGTACGCCGTTCTGTATCTGCGTTGACTTTGATACGGAAACCGACGGTTGTGTGACCATCCGTGACAGAGATACTATGGAACAGGTAAGGCTGCCTATCGATCAGGTCAGAAAATACATCGAAGATCGCCTGTCGTTCTAAAGGAGATTAGAGATAATGAAAAAATTCGTCTATTCATTTAATGAAGGGTCGAAAAATATGTGGGAGCTTCTGGGAGGCAAAGGCGCTAATCTGGCAGAAATGACCAGAATAGGACTGCCTGTGCCTTTCGGCTTTACGGTAACGACAGAGGCTTGCAGCCGGTATTTTGCAGATGGCGGGCGGCTTTCACCGGAAATCGCAGATGAAATTCTCGCCAAAATGGAAGAAGTGGAAAATGTTACCGGCAAGAAGTTTGCTGATGCAGAGGATCCGCTGCTTGTCTCGGTTCGTTCAGGCTCTGTGTTCTCTATGCCCGGAATGATGGATACCGTACTGAATCTGGGGTTAAACGACGAGACGGCTGACGGGCTTGCTGCCCGTACAGGGAACGAACGCTTTGCCTACGACAGCTACAGACGCTTTATCCAGATGTATGGCAGGCTGGTCATGAATATTCCCAAGACGGAATTTGACGCGGTATTCCATGCGCAGAAGCAGCGGGCAAATGTGCGGTTTGATGTGGAGCTGCAGGCAGCCGATCTGCGGAACGTAGTGAAAGCCTATAAGGAAATAGTCAAACGGTTCACGGGGGAGGATCTGCCTCAGGATCCGAAAACGCAGCTGATCGAAGCGGTCAGTGCAGTGTTCCGTTCCTGGAACAACGAAAGAGCTGTTCTCTACCGCAGACTCAATAAAATTTCTGACCAGCTGGGCACCGCTGTCAATGTACAGGCCATGGTGTTCGGAAATACCGGAGACACTTCCTGTACCGGCGTAGCCTTTACCCGGAATCCGGCTACCGGCGAGGACGAACTTTTCGGTGAGTTTCTGATCAATGCGCAGGGAGAAGACGTGGTTGCGGGAATCCGCACGCCGGATCCGATCAGCCAGATGGAGGAGGTTTTTCCGGAAGCATACCATGAATTTGTCCGTATCGCTGACGTACTGGAAAAACATTATAAAGACGTTCAGGATATGGAATTTACCGAGGAGGATGGCAGACTGCACATGCTGCAGACCAGACCGGCAAAGAGAACGGCTGTTTCTGCCGTAAAGACCGCTGTCGATATGGCGGCTGAGGGGCTGATCTCCCGGGAGGAGGCTGTTTGCCGGATCGATGCGGAGCAGATCGATCAATTGCTTCATCCGAAATTCAAGGATGAGGCGGAGGCTGCGGCAGAGGTGCTGGCAAAGGGTCTGCCGGCGTCGCCGGGGGCGGCTTCCGGACGGATCTGCTTTTCTGCTGCAGAGGCGGAGAAGCTTGCGAAGGCAGGGATAAAAACGATTTTGGTCAGACAGGAAACTTCACCTGACGATCTGGCCGGCATGGTTGCTGCCGAAGGCATCCTTACCGCGCGGGGCGGTATGACTTCTCATGCGGCTGTGGTGGCCAGAGGCATGGGTAAGTGCTGTGTAGCCGGCTGCGGCCAGATCACCATTGATGAAGACGAAAAAAAGCTGTGGATAAACCGCGAAGTATTCGGGGAAGACGACGATCTTTCGCTGAACGGATCAAAGGGAACGGTATACAGGGGAAGGATCGGCACCGTTGCGCCGGATGTTTTCCCTGATTTTGAAACCATTCTGTCCTGGAGTGATGATCTGCGGACATTGAAGGTCAGAGGAAATGCCGACAATGCAGAAGAGGCCGCACAGGCACTGCAGTTTGGAGCAGAAGGCATCGGACTTTGCCGGACGGAGCATATGTTTCTGGCGGAGGAACGGCTGCCGGTGATCCGGCAGATGATCATGGCAGAAACGGAGGAAGAGCGAAAGAAAGCGCTGGATCGTCTTTTGCCTTATCAGAAGGCGGACTTCAAAGAACTGTACCGGATCATGGAGGATAAGCCGGTTACGGTCAGACTGCTGGATCCGCCTTTACATGAATTTCTGCCGCAGACCGAAGAGGATTTTCGCGAAATGGCTGAGCAGACGGGTCTTTCTGAGAGCAGGCTGCGGAAGATCTGTGAGGAGATGGAGGAATTTAATCCCATGCTGGGACACCGGGGATGCCGTCTGGCGGTTACCTATCCGCAGATCGTCCGTATGCAGGTGCAGGCTTTGATGGAGGCGGCTATAGAGATCAGCCGGGAAAAGAATATCGAGATCAAGCCGGAGATCATGATTCCGCTGGTAGGCATGGAAAAAGAATTTGCCGATGTGAAACGGACAGTGACGGAAATGGCGGAAGCCTGCAAAGTGGATCACGGTGCAGAAATGGAGTACCTGGTGGGCACTATGATCGAAGTACCGAGAGCCGCGCTTACCGCAGGCCGGCTTGCTGCCGAAGCGGATTTCTTCTCTTTTGGCACCAATGATCTTACGCAGATGACCTTCGGCCTTTCCCGTGATGATACCGGTGATCTGATTAAGGAATATGTAGATAAAGGCATACTGGAGGAAGATCCTTTTCAGACCATAGACCGGGAAGGAGTAGGCGTGCTGATGGAAACCGCAGTACAGGCCGGCAGGAAAAACAGAGCCAATCTAAAGCTGGGAATTTGCGGTGAGCATGGTGGGGATCCCCGCAGCATAGAGTTTTTCCACCGCATTGGACTGCAATATGTTTCCTGTTCGCCGTTTCGTATTCCGATTGCCAGGATCGCGGCGGCGCAGGCGGCAATCCACAGCAGAAAAGAAGAATAGATGCAAGGCACCGCGTCAGAGACTGGCGCGGTGTTTTACTGCCGGGAAACCGGTTCGGCGGTCTTTATGGACGTATCTGTGCATTGTCTCCTGGAAAAGCGGACAGCCGGTTCGCCCGACGACTCTGCTTCTTGCGTCGGATAAAAGGTTGAAAAAACTATTTACTTAGACAAATAAATTATTGAATATCATACGATTTGATGGTACAATGGAGTTGTACGTGGAGAAAGTATATCTTTTGTATTTTCTCGAAGTGAGGAAAGGGGGCAAAATGGATTCTGTTTTTTCCTGGCTGGATATGCCGGTTTTCTGGCTGGCCGCGGCGATCATCTTCGTTGTCATCGAAGGACTGACCATGGGGCTGACCACCATTTGGTTTGCCGGAGGAGCGGTCGTTGCTCTGGCAGCTTCTCTGCTGGGCGCCGGATTGGCTGTGCAGCTTGTCCTTTTCTTTGCCGTTTCTATCGTCCTGCTGCTTTCAACGCGAAAGATCTTTGTAAAAAAATTACATACGGGCAGAACGAAAACCAATGTCGATGCACTGATCGGCAAAGAAGCTATAGTCATCAGGCCCATCAGGCCGATGGAGGGCGGACTGATCAAGCTGGGCGGTCAGGAGTGGACTGCGGTCTGCAGAGAGAACGTTTCCTTTGAGACCGGAGAAAAAGTAAAAGTCAAAGCGATCGAAGGGGTCAAAGCGATTGTGGAACCCCTGAAGGAAGAGTAAAAGGAGGAGACTTATGGGAATAGAAGAAATCATGAGGGCAATGCTGATTATCGTACTGATCCTGGTCGTCATCGGTCTGATCGTTGCGAATATCCGGATTGTTCCACAGGCAAAGGCCTATGTTATCGAAAGACTGGGGGCATACAGGGGAACCTGGCAGGTGGGTCTGCATTTTAAAATTCCTCTGATCGACAAGGTGGCCAGAAAGGTATCGTTAAAGGAAAAGGTCATTGATTTTCCGCCGCAGCCGGTCATCACCAAGGATAACGTCACCATGGAGATCGATACGGTGATCTACTTTCAGATCACGGATCCGAAGCTCTATGCCTACGGCGTAGAAAGTCCGATGGATGCGATCGAGAACCTGACGGCGACCACTTTGCGAAACATCATTGGCGAACTGGAACTGGACGGCACGCTGACCAGCCGTGAGCATATCAATTCCAAGATCAGAATGGTTCTGGATGAGGCTACAGATCCGTGGGGAATCAAGATCAACCGTGTAGAAGTAAAGAATATCACTCCGCCGGAGGATATCCAGACGGCCATGGAAAAACAGATGCGCGCGGAGCGGGAAAGAAGAGAGGCCATTCTGCGTGCAGAAGGTGAGAAAAAATCAGCAGTTCTTATTGCCGAAGGTAAAAAGGAAGCGGTGATCCTGGAAGCGGAGGCCAACAAACAGTCGACGATCCTGGAAGCAGAGGCGAAAAAGGAAGCCGCTATTCGTGAGGCAGAAGGTGAAGCGGAGGCCATTCGCATGGTACAGCAGGCTACGGCTGACGGTATCCGTATGCTGGTCGAATCGCAGCCAAACAAAGAGGTTATCGCTCTGCAGAGTCTGACATCCTTTGAAAAGGCCGCTGACGGTCAGGCGACGAAGATCATCATTCCGTCGGAAATCGCAGGACTTGCCGGATTGGCCACTTCATTGAAAGAACTGGTAAAGGACGATAAATAAAATTACGGTTATAGGATAAAATGAGTTGGTAAAAGCCGCCATAATCGTTGGAAACTCAACGATTATGGCGGCTTTATCTTGCTTTGAGCAAGGCAAGACCTATGACGAATAGGAGAACAGCAGCCCCGCACAGGTAAGACTTCTTGCAGTACAACGGTTCGATAACCGGATAACCTGCAGAAACGGACTTTATCTCAAAAAAGAGAGCAAAAGTCCGCCTTCGCATCTGCCTGTGGGGCGAAAACGGACTATATAGACATAAAAAAGTAAAAAAGTCCGCGCCGAGAAGAATAAAATGGAAAAAAATAGAAGAAAAGTCAAAAAATCAGCAAAGATAAATTATATGATAATATAAAATAGGGTTGCCGTTTTCTCTGCATCCAGCTCGATCTTCCTGCTGCCGCGGACTTTTTCTTTGCTTTTTACATTTTAGTCCGTTTTGCCGTCGGCAGAGAGCAGCTGTCGCGGCGGTTTTTGCTGATTTGCAGGAAAAAGTCCGCGCCGGGCAAAAGATAATTCATTTCTCATGACGATGCGCATGGCCGCCGCAGATCTGATTACCGGGTCACACCCGCGACGCCCGTGAAGTCTGTGAAGATCCGACGGTGCCGGTTGATGCTGATGAATTAAAGATGACCATGTTGACAAAAAACAGAAAAAATGGGATTTCTGTCAACAAAATAACCGAAAAAAACTGTCGTCGGAATAAACGTGCAGCTGAATGTTGACCGGAGCAAAGGGAAAACGTGATTTTTGTCAACATAATTTCCAGAAATATCCAGATCAGAAGAAAAAGACGCCTGCAATGTTGACAGATCCGGCTGTTTTTGCGAATTCAGTCAACATTGCTTCTATGCGACTTTTTATATGACTTTTAATACGATTTGTATGCGATTCATTCAGCGGTATTTCGTTTCGCTACCTGGATCCGATAGTCCTGCAGATTCTTTTCCAGAAGGGCAGGCGTGTCCAGTCCGTATGGGCAGCGGCTGCGGCACTGACCGCAGTGCAGGCACTTGGTGATCTGCTCCATGTCTGCCTGATGTGCTTCGTCCATGTAAACAGAGGTCGGTGCACGGCGGATCATCAGGGACATTCTGGCGCAGTCATTGATTTTGATACCGACAGGACAAGGCATGCAGTAGCCGCAGCCGCGGCAGAATTCGCCGGAAAGCTCCCGGCGCTCCTGCTGGATAAAGGCCTGCATTTCCGCATCCAGCGCCGGAGGATTTTTCTCACACTCGATAAACTGCTGTAATTCCTCCATACGCTGCACACCCCAGATCGGCAGCACGTTTTCATAGGCATTGCAGAAAGCAAAGGCTGCATCTGCACGGGTGATCAGACCGCCGCTCATGGCCTTCATGGCGATGAAGCCCATGTCTGCCTTCCGGCATTTTTCTGCCAGCTCGATATCCTGTTCCGCAGCCAGATAGCAGAATGGGAACTGCAGCGTTTCGTAGAGACCGGAGTCGATGGCTTCGTGAGCCACAGGGAGCCGGTGATTGGTAATGCCGATATGGCGGATCTTGCCCTGTTCTTTCGCTTCAAGCATGGCTTCATAGAGACCGGTGCCGTCGCCGGGTTTTGGGCAGAACGTTGGATTGTGGAACTGATAGAGATCCAGATAGTCCGTCTGCAGATTAGCGAGAGAGGTCTCCAGCTGCGTCCAGAATTCGCTGGCATTGATGCACATTGTTTTGCTGGCCAGAAAAACCTTGCTGCGCAGTCCATGGGCGCTGAGCGCGCGCCCCAGTTTTTCTTCGCTATCCGTATAGAATCTGGCCGTATCAAAAAAGGTTATACCGCTTTCGTAAGCAGCCAGAATCAGCTTTTCTGCTTCTTCATAGGAAATCCGCTGTATAGGCAGAGCCCCGAAACCGTTTTTGCAGGTCACAATTCCTGTCTTTCCTAATCTTACCTGTATCATGATGATCACCTCTAATTCTTAAGACTTTGCAGCGGAGCAGGTATCCGTCCTCCGCGGTGGATCATTTTGGCCGGAGACTGGCTTCTGACCGGCATCACCGGCCCGTAACCGAGCAGTCCGCCGAAATCCAGCTCTTCGCCCTCAGAAAGACCGATGGCCGGAATGACACGTACGGCCGTGGTCTTGCTGTTGACCATACCGATGGCCGCTTCGTCGGCAATAATGGCAGAAATAACTTCACTGGATGTATCGCCCGGAATAACGATCATGTCCAGACCGACAGAGCATACGGCTGTCATGGCTTCAAGTTTTTCAATGGAAAGTACGCCGTTTCTGGCCGCAGCAATCATGCCGGCATCTTCGCTGACCGGGATAAAAGCGCCGGACAGGCCGCCGACACTGGATGAGGCCATGACGCCGCCTTTTTTTACTGCGTCGTTGAGCATGGCCAGAGCTGCCGTCGTGCCGTGTGCACCGCATTGCTCCAGGCCGATCTCTTCGAGAATATGTGCCACAGAGTCGCCTATTGCCGGAGTAGGCGCGAGGGACAGATCGATGATGCCAAATTCTACGCCCAGCATCTGTGCGGCCTCTGTGCCGACCAGCTGTCCCATTCTGGTGATCTTAAAAGCCGTTTTCTTGATCACCTCGGCGACTTCATTGAGAGGAGCGTCGTCCGGCGTTTTCGCCAGGACGGAGCGCACGACACCGGGACCGGAAACACCGACGCTGAGCACGCAGTCGGCTTCTCCTACGCCATGGAAAGCGCCGGCCATAAACGGGTTGTCTTCCACAGCGTTGCAGAAGACGACCAGCTTGGCTGCGCCGATGCACTGGCGGTCACGGGTAAGTTCAGCTGTTTCGCGGACTTTTTCCCCCATCAGTTTTACCGCATCCATATTGATGCCGGCTCTTGTAGAACCGACGTTGACAGAAGAGCAGACAAGTTCGGTTTCTGAAAGCGCGCGGGGAATGGCCTGAATCAGTTCTCTGTCTCCGGCGCTGAAGCCTTTTTGCACCAGAGCGGAAAAACCGCCGATAAAGTTCACGCCGACTGCCTTTGCCGCCCGGTCCAGCGTGTGGGCATATTTCACCGGATCGCCGCCGGAGACACCGGCGAGGATAGAAATGGGCGTTACAGAGATGCGCTTATTTACGATGGGAATGCCGTACTTTTTCTCGATATATTCTCCGGTTTTGACCAGATCCCTGGCGCGGCTGTAAATTTTGTTGTATACCTTTTCACAGGAACGGTCGATATCGCTGTCCGCACAGTCGATGAGGGAGATGCCCATGGTAATGGTTCGGATATCCAGATTTTCCTCCTGGATCATGGTAATGGTTTCCATGATGTCGCTCATATTCAGCATAGATAGTCTCCCTTTCTGTTAAATTCTGTGCATAGAGTTAAAGATATTTTCGTGCATGACGTGCACCTGCATGGCTGGAACTTCGGCAGCGATGGCTTTTTGCAGCTGCTCGATGGATTTGTTGGCATCGGTGATATCGATGATCATCACCATGCAGAAGAAGCTCTCCAGAACAGACTGGGTGACTTCGACGACATTGGCGTTGGCCTGGGCGCAGGCTGTGGAAACCTTAGCCAGGATCCCGACCATATCCTTTCCGATAACGGTAACTACTGCTTTTGCTGTTTCCTTCATATTATAATCTCCTTTTGCTGTTTATCGTTCGCTTTCTTGCGTTTTATCTCAAACTGACCGCGTTTTAAGTTTGGATTTACCTTATATGATATGGTAAAACGGGGGTGGTTTTCAAGGAAAAATTTTCGATTTGCACCTTTATGGCCGATCATATCCGAAAAACTTTGCGATCCGGCAAAAAAAACGAGATCGGCTTCCTGCCCGTCATCCGGAAAATTTTCGGCAAGCAGCCGCTGCAGTTTTTCTTTTGCCAGTTCGCCTTCGACCAGCTGACGAAAAGCAGGATGAAAGGTGCGGCCGCTGATCTGTCCGTTTTCGCTGATGATATCGGAACTCTTTAAACCGACCCGGATGATGTTGATCCCGGCGCCGTCCAGTATCCTGTACATTTCTTTGCAGCGGAAAACCGCTTCCTCCTGTGTCAGCGGATGGTACTCGCCGCGGCGGTACATGGCCGAAAGCTCTGTATCATCAATGATAACGGTAGGATAAAGCCGGGCAATGGACGGTCTGCATTTTACGGTTTCACGGGCGGAATACAGACACGTTTCCCGGGTGTCGCCGGGAAG
>CALXJA010000004.1 GCA_944388465.1 uncultured Emergencia sp. | reverse complement strand
TGGTTATCTTCCTGGGTAACTTCTTCTAATCGCAGAGCTGATCGTGATGTTTGTTTTCCATTGAGCTATATTGATAAATAAAAACGGCAGCACCGTCTCCATCATCAATAGCGGATGATCGAGCGGCGCTGCCGTTTGTTGTGGTTAAAATTCATCGGGTCTTAGGGATATTTTCGCTATTCCAAGGGTCGTGGAAATACAGTGAAGGCTTCTTTTCCGGTTGCGAACCCCCTTCTGTTGGTGGTATACTAAATCGTTAGAGGAGATCGATTTGACATGGGAAATTTCACAGTAGAGCCGGTTAAATTCCAGGAGGGCAGACTGATCATTCTGGATCAGACCAGGCTTCCGTCAGAGGAAGTATATGAAGAACTGCAGACAAAGGAAGCAGTATGGGATGCGATTTACAAGCTGAAGGTCAGAGGCGCGCCGGCGATCGGCGTGGCGGCGGCGTACGGATTGTGTGTCGCAGTACGCGGCTGCGGCGAGGATGATCTGACCGGATTTTCTCAATGCCTGCGGGAAGCAGCTGCATATCTGGCTTCTGCGAGACCGACGGCGGTCAATCTTTCCTGGGCGCTTACGCGAATGATTGCCTGTTTCGACCGGATGCAGCCACGGAGTGTGCAGCAGGCCAGGCGGATTTTGCTTGAAGAAGCAGACCGCATCAGAGAAGAGGACGAGGCAGCCTGTCTGGCTATGGGTGAAAACGGCCTTTCCCTGCTCGAGCCGGGTATGGGTATTCTCACACACTGTAATGCCGGCGCATTGGCGACATCACGGTATGGGACATGCCTGGCGCCGATTTATCTTGGACAGGAAAGAGGATATGGATTCCACGTTTTTGCTGACGAAACCCGGCCGCTGCTGCAGGGAGTGAGACTGACGGCCTGGGAACTCCAGCGATCCGGTGTGGATGTAACGCTTATCTGCGACAATATGGCCGCTGCTGTCATGGCAAAAGGGTGGATCGACGCGGTAGTTGTGGGCTGCGACCGCATGGCAGCCAACGGCGATGGCGCAAATAAGATCGGAACCTATGGCGTTGCGGTACTGGCAAAGGAGCATAATATTCCGTTCTACATGTATGTGCCGACTTCAACTATTGATCTTGCAGCGGCTTCCGGCAGTGATATCCGGATCGAGGAACGGAGCGGAGAAGAAATTCGCCGTCTTTGGTATGAAAAGCCGATGGCGCCGGAAGGAGTCAAAACATTTAATCCGGCCTTCGACGTAACACCGGCCAGGTATATTACGGCCGTTATTACGGAAAAAGGCATCGTAAGGCCGCCGTATGGAGAAAACCTGCAGAAACTGTTCAGGAAATGATCCGCATACAGACAAGCAGAGTTAAAGATAGAGGTGAAAATCGTATGGAACAAGAGAAAAAGGGTTTTATTGCCCGTTATGTGAAGATTATCGTTGTCCTTGCCGTAGTGGCAGGCTCGTCTTCCGGCATTTTCGGCAATGTCATTGAAGCGCCTTCCATGGCTATCGGCTTTTGGCGTTTAACTCTGGGCTTGCCGTTTTTTGCCATACCTGTGCTGCTGCGACACAGAGACACGCTGAAGAATGTTTCAAAATCGGACTATATCTGGACGTTTATCGCCGGCGCATTTCTTTTCGGTCACTTTTTTACCTGGTTCAACGCAGTGAAAATGACCAATATCGCCAGCGCAGTCGTATTGGCGGCATTGCATCCTCTGGTCGTGCTGGCGGTCACGGTTTTCGTTTTCCGCAGAAAGGTCGGCGTTCGCCCGGTCATGGGTATCATCCTGGCGCTGCTGGGCGGCGTGCTGGTTGCGGGTCTTGATTACCATCAGCTGTCTTCCGGAAATTTTGCCGGAGACGTGCTGGCTTTTCTTGCGGCCATGTTTATGGGATTCTATTTTACTATCGGCAACGAGGTGCGGAAAAATGTTCCGGGAAGCACGTATGTTTTTCTGGTCTTTCTGGCCTGCTGGATTTGCTTTGCCATTGGCGTGATTGCCACCGGCACACCGGTACTGGGATATTCGGCCAAGGATTATTTCTTCATCATCGGTTTGACGCTGGTTTGCCAGATCGGCGCGCATGCCGTGTTTAATCTGTGCTTCGGCTATGTGGATTCGCTGTATGTTTCTGCCTGGGAATCCGGCGAGTCGGTGTTTGCCATCATCATGAGCGTCATTTTCCTGGGACAGTCGCCGACCTCCTGGGAACTGATCGGTTCTGCTGTCGTGGTCATCGGTCTGCTTTATTATAATTATTATACCGGTCTTGCCGAGAAGAAGGGCAATCTATGAGCTATAAAGTCAGTCTGAAAACTTTTGAGGGACCTTTTGATCTGTTGGTTTATCTCATTGAGAATGCCCAGATGAGTATTTATGATATTCAGATTTCGGAAATTACCCGCCAGTATCTGGATTATATCGAACAGATGAAAGCCATGGATTTCAGCGTTTCCTCTGAGTTCATGGTTCTGGCGGCGACACTGATCGATATCAAATCCAGCCTTCTTTTGCCGCGGACGGTCTCCTCTGTGACAGGGGAAGAGGAAGATCCCCGCAGCGAGCTGGTGGAAAAACTGCTGGAATACAAAAAATATAAGAAAGGCGCCGATATTCTGCGGGAACAGGAAGAACGCATGGCTTGTGTTTACGAAAAGCCGCAGGAAGATCTTTCTCAGTATCGCAAAGAGCCGCAGGAGCAGCTGGATCTGGATCTGCAGCAGTTTGCCGGAGCCTTTGACCTGTTTCTGCGCAAGAAAAAGAGAGAGGAAGACGTCCGGCGGCATTACACCCGGGTGGAGCGGGAAAAAGCGACGATCGAGAGCCGTATGCTGTATATCCGCGGCTGTTTCCGTAAAGCGTTTGCGGCCGGTATCCGCCGTCTGAGTTTGGGAGAACTCATTCCCAACAAAAAGGATCGTTACGACATCGTCGTAACCTTCGTGTCGCTGCTGCAGATGATGAGAGAAAAATATCTCAATGCGGAGCAGAAGGCGACCTACGGCGAGATCACTGTCGTACCGGGAGAACGGAGAATGGAGGAGACTGCAGAATATGAACAGTAAAAAGACGATCAAATCGGCACTGGAGTCGATGATGTTTGTCTGGGGACAGCCGTTGGAGGTAAAGACTTGCGCGGATATTTTCAATATCAGCAAAGAGGATGTCATGGCTTGTTTTCTCGAGCTGCAGGCTGAATACGAACAGGAAGGCAGAGGGATTGTGATCCGTCAGATCAACAGATCCTTTCAGTTTGTGACCCGGCCGGAGAACGAGGAATTTATCGAGCGGCTCTGTACGCCGGTCAAAATCAAAAAGCTGACGCAGTCGGCTCTGGAGGTTCTGGCCATTATCGCATATAAACAGCCGGTGACAAAGGGAGAAATCGACAGCATCCGAGGCGTCAAATGCGATCGTGTCATCGAAGGTCTGATGAAAAAAGAACTGATCTGCGTTAAGGGTCGTTCAGAGGGGATAGGACGTCCGATTCTTTATGGAACGACCGATATATTTTTGAAGAATTTCGGCTTTTCTTCGCTGAAAGAACTGCCGGAAATTGAAGACATCGAAGGCGTGATCAGCACTGACGGGGAAGAAGAAATCAGTGCGGAGCAGATCACGATAGAAGAGGTGGAATATGGAAAGAGAGAAGTTTGAGTGCCCGAACTGCGGAAACGAGATGACCGTTGATCTGAAAGAATTTGTAGATGTGACGGAAAATCCTGAGTACAAGACACAGATCATGAACGGTCAGTTTTTTCTGGTGAAATGTCCCAAATGCGGCGACGAAACTCTGGCAGAATATCCTGTAATGTACATGGATCCGTCAAAAAAGCTTACGGTTTACATGGTGCCGGATCATGATCCGGCGTTGCTTTCGCAGCTCAATAACCTGGACATACCGGATAATGAGATCGATGAGGAAGCGGTTTTTCGTGTGGTCAGCAGTGCGGATCAGCTGCTGGAAAAGATTCTTATTGCCGACGGCGGAAGGGACGACCGGCTGATCGAGCTGTACAAGGCAGTGATCATACAGAATATCCGGGAAGAATGGCCGGAGGTGCAGCACGAAGATCTGCTGTATTTTCTGGGTCAGGGAGAGGAATACTTTATCGCCTGGGGAATTGAAAATGCAAAGGGCGAGCAGATGACCATCAATCTGGAAGACAAGTTCTACAATATATTGAAGGATGAGTATTTAGAAGCACTGTCTATTCCGGCAGGCAAGTATGCGGAAGTCAACGAAGCCTGGCTGCAGGAACGGGTAGAGCTGGAAGGATAAGGGAAAGCCTGCAGAACGTTCAAACAGGAGAAAACAGTCTCTCTGCACAGAGACTGTTTTTGTATGCGGCTGTATCGTATAGCGTTGAAGCTGGTTCACATTGCAGCCGGTTTGTGTTGCAGCCGGTTTGTCGAAAAAAGTCGCATTTACGAAAAAGACATGATGAGAAAAGTGCGGTACAATGAGGGAAAGGAGGGAAAAAATGTCATTTTTCGTATCATGTCTTGAAGAGGAACTGAAAGAGCAGAGGCAGCTCTATCAAAAGGGCAAACGGGCGTTGGAAAGAGCCCCGGAAGGATATCTGCACTGCCGCGAAAGAAAGAACAGGCCGGCATTTTATCAGGTGTTGAATATCCATGGCAAAATGGTTGAAGAGAATATCAGCAGCAAGCCGCAGTTAGTTGAAGCATTACTGAATAAAAAAATCAACTGTGAGGTAGTCCGCCGCGCGGAAGAGAACATCAGACAACTGGAAAAAATACAGGGGAAATATATCTGCGACAGCTTTTCCGCCGTTCTTTCTACGCTGCCAAAGACGTACCGGGAAGCTTTCGTAAGCCTGCAGAAAACATCTGGCAGTAGCGCGGCGCAAAACCAGGATTACATCGGTTTGCCTTTCGATCCCGAATCGCATATTCACGAAACTGCCGCGGGGATATTCGTTCGATCAAAGTCAGAAGAACTGATCGTCAATGCGCTGGATCATTACGGGATTCCCTTTCATTATGAAGAGCGCTTTCCGTTTCCAGACGCACATAATCGGTATCTCTATCCGGATTTTACGTTTTATCTGCCTTCCGGTGAAAAGAAAATCTGGGAGCATTTCGGTCTTATGAACGATTATGACTACTGTCTGCGAAGCGCGAACAAGCTGTACACTTATCAACAAAATGGTTTCATCATCAATAAAAATCTGATTATCACACAGGATGATTTTCGTGGGAATTGCAGCAGTCGTTTGATTAATGAAATCATCTGCAGGGAATTGCTTCCTTATTATCGCTAAACACAGTTGCAGAAGGAAGCGTTGCGTAGATCGCTGCGGAAATCGCTGTGGAAAAAGAGCCAAAACGGACTAATTTGCAAAAATAAACAAAAAACGCCGCGAAGCCTTCGTTCACTCGAATGAGAAACGGCTCATCTTGTGGGATTTTATCAAAAAAGTCCGACTCTGACGGTAAAAACCAACGTGGAGAACCTTAAAAGCAATCCTATTTAAACCTATATATTTACAATAAAAAATAATATTTCCGGATTTTATCCAAAAAAATTTGGCTGACATCGCTGTTGCGCGGACTTTTTGAAGAATTAAGTTTAACTTAGTCCGGAAAAGCAAAAAACTTTTTTTCCTTCGCGGACTAATAACGTATAAAATGGAGCTGTAGTCCGTTTTCGCGAAAAGGCGCCGCTGATTCTATCGTTGCGACAGAATCAGCGGCATGGTATAATGGACGCATTGCATTGCCCAGGTGCGGCGCTTGTGCAGCACGGAAAGCAGAAACAAGAGAAGGAAAGGAACGGAACGGTATGAACATTGTCTTAGTAGGTATGCCTGCCTGTGGAAAAAGTACGGTGGGAGTGGTTCTGGCAAAGACGATGAATAAGGGATTTGTCGATACCGATATTACCATTCAACAGAGAGAGGGACATACTCTGCAGGAGATCATCAATCTTCATGGAAATGATTATTTTCATCAGGTCGAAGAACGTGTTCTGCTGGATTTTGATGGAGAGGACTGCGTGGTCGCTACCGGCGGCAGCGCAATTTATTTTGCCGGTGCAATAGAAAAATTTAAAGAAAAGGGAAAAGTTGTCTACATCTGCGTTTCCTTGGAAACGATCCTGCAGCGGCTCAATAATATCAAGACCAGAGGCGTGACTCTGGGAAAAGGACAGACGATAGCCGATCTATATGAAGAACGGACACCGCTGTATGCATCCCGTGCAGATATTATCATTGATGCGGACGGGTTATCGGTAGAAGAGATCGTAGAAGAGATCATCCGGAAAACAGGGGGAGAGAAAAATTGATTAACGTAACCAATGTAAGTTTGAATTTCAGCGGCCAGACGCTGTTTAAAGATGTGGATCTGAAGTTTACGCCGGGAAACTGTTATGGAATTATCGGCGCTAACGGTGCAGGAAAGTCAACCTTTCTGCGCATTCTATCCGGAGATCTGGAACCGACGACCGGAAGCGTTTCTATCAAGCCGGGTATTCGGATGTCTGTGCTGAAGCAGGATCATTTCGCCTATGATGAATATACGGTACTGGATACCGTTATCCAGGGCAATCCGCGCCTTTATGCGATCATGAAGGAAAAGGATGCCATTTATATGAAAGAGGATTTTTCCGATGAGGATGGGATCCGCGCCGCAGAGCTGGAAGCGGAATTTGCCGAGATGGACGGCTGGGAGGCAGAATCCGATGTCAGCCGGCTGATTCAGGGGCTGGGTCTTTCCGAGGATATTCTCTATAGCCCGATGTCCTCACTGACCGCAAAGCAGAAGGTCAAAGTGCTTCTGGCGCAGGCTCTGTTCGGCAATCCGGGAATCATCCTTTTGGACGAGCCGACAAATCACCTGGATGTGAAAGCCATAGACTGGCTGGAGGACTTTCTGATGGAATATCCGGGAACGGTCATTGTTGTATCCCACGACCGTCATTTCCTCAATGCCGTATGTACCAACATCGTCGATATCGATTATGGAAAGATAAAAATGTATGTGGGGAACTACGAGTTCTGGTACGCGTCCAGCCAGCTCGTACAGAAGATGATCCGGGACCAGAACAAAAAGAATGAAGAAAAGATAAAAGAACTGCAGGCGTTTATTCAGCGGTTTTCCGCCAACAAGTCCAAGTCCAAGCAGGCCACTTCCCGGCGAAAGCTGCTGGACAAACTGACCGTGGAGGAAATGCCGGCTTCTTCAAGGCGCTATCCGTTCGTGGGTTTTAATATGGATCGGGAGCCGGGAAAGGACATCCTGATCGTGGAGGGAATTTCCAAGACCATTGACGGGGTAAAGGTGCTCGACAATCTGTCCTTCCGGGTCAATAAAGGGGACAAGATCGCCTTTGTCGGAGAAAATGAGATTGCCAATACAACCCTGTTTAAGATCATTATGGGTGAACTGGAACCGGACGAAGGGGAGTTTAAGTGGGGCGTGACCATCACGAAGTCGTATTTCCCTATGGACAACTCGGCTTATTTCAACGGATGCAGTCTGAATCTGGTGGAATGGCTCAGCCAGTATACGCCAGAGACGACAGAGAGCTTCATGAGGGGCTTTCTCGGACGAATGCTGTTTTCC
>CALXJA010000003.1 GCA_944388465.1 uncultured Emergencia sp. | reverse complement strand
GTCTTACGGTCGACGACAGAAAAGCGCTCGTCGGCAGGGAGGCAGCTTTTTTTCTTCATAAGGGTGTGCCCCTTTTTGAAGAATACTTTCAGACAAGCGAGCTTTCTGCAGACGGAGAAGAAGGCCGGTACATTCTTTCGGTACCGGACGACTGGCTGAATTCGTTTCCGGCGTCTATAGAACGAGGGAACAGAGCCTTCTTTTTTCGCGGCGGAAAATTCGTTACTTCGGCAATGGTGGCGGCAGTCGGCGTAGAACCGGTCTCTCTGGAAATCATCGTGACCGACGAGCAGGCCTCCGTACTGTCGGAAATTGCCGGCAGGGGAGAACCGATGACGGTAATCTATTATTGAGGAAAGGGAAAAGTTATGGAAAAAATTATCGGATTTTTCGGCGGCGACAGTCAGGTGGGAACCACAATGATCGCGCAATCCGTGGCAGAGCTGCTGAAGGAACGGGGGAAAAAAGTACTGTTTATTCTGGGAAGCGGCAAATATGGCGATGAATTTGTCAACATCGGCGTACGGCACTCTCTGGATGATCTGAAGGCAGGTATCCGCAGCGGAAAGGTTCCGGCGGAGGATTTGCTGCAGACACTGGAGGAAGTGCGGGGCATGTGGGTGCTCCCCTCTGTGCGCAGTCCGCTGACGGCCAAGTATTTTCCGGAAAATACTTATGAGATCCTGCTGGCGTCGGCAGGAGAGGCGTTCGATTATATTGTGATTGACGGAGGAGACAATGCCAATCTGGGACTGATGATTTCCGCACTTAATACGGCAGATGAGCGCTTTTTTATTACGACGCAGCAGGCAAAAGCGGTACGGCGCTTTCTGCTGCTGCAGAAGAACGTCCTGGAACCGTTGAAATTGAAAGGAAAGCTGGTCATCAACAAGTATGTGCAGGACTTGTCCCTGCTTCTGTGTCAGGACGTGCTGTCTTTATGCGAAAGAGGGGAGGCCTTTACCATACCTTATGTCGAGTATGGCTGGCAGGCGGAAATGGAGGGAAGAACGCTGCTGCACTTCGGCAGATTTGCCAGAGCAGCGGGGGAAATCGCAAATCTCTTTGTACCAGCAGAAAAGAAAGGCGGCATATGGAAAAAGAATTTTGCTTAGAGGAATATCTTCATCGGGCGGCCGTACCGGCGGTCTCTGCGGAAAAAGACAACATGACGGTTTTCGAGCAGATCTGCCGGATCGTAGAAGCCGAGTTTGACAAGGAGTGGCAGGAAACCGATGACGAAGCGAAGAACCGCAAGCTGAACAGAGAAAAAAAGGCAATTATGGGATTTGAAGAAGAGACCGCTTTTTACAAGGAGAAGATTCGGGAGATCCTCCGGGAGAAAAAGCTGTCGGACAGCTGGTACCCGGATTGGTATCCGGATCTTTCCGAAGGTGTTTTTGCCGAACTCTATGGTCTGGCAGGGCTGGCGCCCTGGGCATACGATATGGATGAAAAATACAGAGACTCTTCTTCAGCAAAGCTGATTGGAGACAGACTGTACTGTCTCATCGACGGACGTTCCTGTCTGCAGCCGCAGAGAATACTCCGCCGCAGGCGGGAACAGCTGAAACGGACATTGCTGCTGGCGACACCGAGAGAACGGCTGGAATACGGTTTCCACGAGGTGTATCTGCGCAATGGGATCAGGATCACCATTTATTCCGGAGACCGGACGAAGGAAGGACAGGATATTATGGTGTTCCGGAAGTATCTGCTGCAGGATCTTTCTTTTGAAAGCCTTGTAAAGAAAGGTACGATTCCGCCACAGGCGCCGGAGCTGTTCCGTAAGATGACGGAGATCGGCTTCAATATGATTTTTACCGGACAGGTCCGGTCTGGCAAGACGACCTTTCTGCAGATCTGGCAGCGCTATGAAGATCCCACACTGGAAGGACTGGCTGTTTCAACCGATCCGGAGACGCCCTGGCACGAGATCATGCCGCAGGCGCCGATCATGCAGCTGGTTGCCGACGGAGAGAAGCTTGCCTCGGTCTCCAAGTCGCTGCTGCGGGGAGATAACGATTATATTCTTCTGGAGGAAATGCGCGATGCGGCGGCTTTTCGTCTGGCTCTGGATATCACCTCCACCGGTACAAGACGAAGCAAGGCGACGATCCATGCGGATTCCGGCATCGATGTTCCTTACCGGATGGCCAGCAGGATCAGAGAACGATACGGCGGGGAAGAAAAGGAACTGATCGCACAGGTCTACCGGAATTTTGACTATGCCATAGAGCTGTGCCAGCTGCCGGAAGATCGTTCGAAAAAGCTGATGAAGGGGATCATTGAGTACAGCTATGACAGTGAAAGGGATCGTATTACCGCAGAGCAGATCTGCCGCTACGATTTTACCGCGGGACGATGGCTTTGGAACGGATCGCCGCGCCGGGAAAAGTACCGCAAATATCCGCAGCAGACGAAAAAAATAGAGGAAATGTCGCAGATCCTGGCGCGCCTTTCTGCCGGAGGGAATCTGCCGGAGAAAACCATTATCCACCCGGCTTACTATCCGCAGGAACGGGAAAGGAGAAGGTGAACATGACCGGTGTTATTCTGATCGGCTATTTTACCGGTGTTCTGCTCTGGCAGTACCCGCTGCTTTACCGGTGGTTTTCCGCATTGCGCGGCCGTATATATATCCGGCGGAATCTTCGGCATCTGACGGATACAGCCGGTCTGGAGAAACGAAGCTTTGCGGACCGGCATATCCATTTGCTGATCGAGGGCAGCGAGGCGCAGAAGATTTTCCCGTCAACCGCTTCCTTTTACATGATCAGCTGTATCACAGCGGCAGGGATCGCGGCTGTGGTCGCTATGACAGAAAGTGTCTCTATGGCTCTGGCCTGCGGTCTGTTTACCGGAATGCTGCCGTATCTGATCCTGAAGGTCCGGCTGTACAACCGGCGCGTGGCCCGCTCCAGAGAAGGCGATCTTCTGGTACAGGAATTACTGAACAACTACAAAATCTGTGATTTTAATATGAAGGAGGCCGTGGAGGCCACTGCGGAATCTCTGGAAGATGCGCCAAACGGAAGGCGCCTTCTTCTGCATCTGGCGAAAGGCCTTCAGACTGCGGCGACCAGAAATGAACTGGAGAGTCTGCTGTCAGTGTTCCGGTACGCCATCGATACCGCCTGGGGAAATGTTTTGGCTTCCAACATTTTTTTCGCCCATTTTTACGGAGTCAGAGTCGACCAGGCGCTGGAGGATCTGCTGGCCGGAATCGTCAGGAGCCGCCAGGTGGTAGAGCATGGAAAAAGGGAAAACAACGAGGCGAGGCTGATCCTCACCTATCTGGTACCCGTCAGCTTTCTGCTTTCTGTCCTCTGTGCCTGCCATTATTTCGGCTTTACACTTGCTAAATTCATGCGCTACCAGTTCGGAACGGCGCTGGGACTTAAATGGTTTCTGATCATGGCGATGCTGTATGTAGCCGGATTGCTGCTGAACGGATTTTTTTCACGAGAGAAGATGGATATATGAATTGCCTGCATACGGTTAAAAAGGCGGGAGGAAGGGAGGCAGGAATGAAGAAAAAAATGAGGATCCGGACGACGCCTTCGTTCAAATGCAGAAGACTGGCAGATTACACCAGGAATGCGCTGCCGGAAATATCGGAGAAAAGCAGACAGAGGATGATCGCCCATTGGAGAGCAGCAGGGCGGGATCGTATGGAAAAGGAAATCTTCAACAGCTGTATCGTCCTGAAGAACCTTGCTCTTGTTCATCGGGACATGCCGATGTCTGCAGACTTTATCTTGGAGCAGCTGATGGAAAGCAGCAGAGCCCTGCGAAGTGTCTATGCGGATATTCTGTCTGCCTATCGAAACGGACGGGGAGAGGATTCTTTTCGTATCCTTTTCGAGAGAGTGCCATTAAAGGCAGCAAAAAATTTTGCTTTGCTTCTTGCCAAAATCGAAAGGATCAATCCTTCGGAACTGATCGTTCATATGACAGCCTTTGAGGAAACCTTTTCCTCTGCCCGTATGACGAAGGGAATGCGCCGTGCGGAGCGGAAAAGCCTGATCACCACCATGGCGGCAGCGGCAGCCATATTTGCCGTATTGCTGAATTTTACCGTCGTAGTGGTATTTATGGATACCCTGTCAATGCTGGGACAGGTATTCTGATGAGAAAGGAGACGAGGATATGAAAAACCTGATCATTATTATCGGAACGATTCTGCTGGGAGTCGTCATTGTGAATACCATGGTGCTGGGAGACAGCGAGACGTCGCTGCAGGGGGCGGCGCAGGGAATTGTGGAGCGAGGAGTAAAAAGCATCGATTCTCTGCAGATTGGAGACTGAAATGAAAGAACTGGTGATAATCATAGGAACGGTGATTCTGGGCTGTCTGCTTTTTCAGATGATCGCCGGTGACGAGGACAGTCTGAAAAGCAGCAGCACCGGCTGGATGGAACGGAGTATCGAGATGTATCAGGAGCAGTGAGATCGTATGAAAAATTTACTGACATCCGTAGCCTGCATCATGATCCTGCTGGCTTTCGTCTTGCAGTTTACACAGAATCAGGTGCTGCACAACCGTCTCACTGCCATCGATCAGGCGGGAAATAACTTTAAGGAGATCATCAAGCAGGAGGGTTGTATTACAGCGGAAAACGAAAAACAGCTGAAAAAGGAGATCTGCAGAATCTTAGACTGTCCGGAAGAGGATATCCGGATCAGGGGCGGACGGGAGAGAGTTTTTCGCGGCGGTCTGATCCATTACAGCATAGAAGTGCCGGTAAAGGAGATCATTTCCGTACCGCTTTTCTGGGGCATCCGTGAAGACGAGAACCAGATCCGCTACAAGATCCATCGCTATACGACCAGTGAGTATATAGGAAGATCATAAATGAAAAATTTTATTGTGACTGCGGCGGCTATATTGCTGATTTTGTCTATTATGCAGTTTCAGTTCCAGTGCAATGAGCTGCTGCGAAAAAAACAGAATCTGAAATATGCGGCGGATGAAGCGGCGGCTTCGGCAGCGCTCTGCTTTGATGAGGCAAGTTTCGGCAGCGGTGTATTTCGATTTGACCGGACTGCGGCCAGAGAAAAAGCGGCGAAGGTCATTTCCCTGAATCTGCCCGAAGAACAGGGCGAAAGTATTCGTTGGGAGCTAACATTTTCTGATGAGCGGCAGGATCATCCCTATGTAGAGGTGACGATACGGCAGGAACGGCTCAGAGCCGTTTCTGTCTATGAATACGTAGGATTTTAGAACACGGCAGACGAACAGTCTGCCGGCTGAAACAGGAAACAGAGGAGGAGAAAAAAGGAAAAAATGAAAATGAATTATGACGGCTTCAAAAAGCAGTTTGCGGAAAAGTTTCGGGAACATCTGCCGGAGCCTTACTGCAGCTGGGAATTAAAGCTTATCCGGGTACCGAAGGTCAACGGTATCATGGATGCGATCAGCATGGTTCCTAAAACGCCGGAAAATATCGCGGTGCCGAATCTCTATATAGAAGATCTGTATCAGGCTTATCTGTTCTGGGGAAATCTGGAAACTGTGTTAGAAAAAGCATCACAGGCGTTTGTAAGCGGTATGGAATACACATACAGCTTGATGGAGCGGCCGGAGGTGGAGGATCCCCGGGAAGACAGCGTGTTTATGCTGATCAATACGGAAATGAACAAGGAACTGCTGCAGGAGGTTCCCCACCGCAGTTTTCTGGATATGACGATTATCTATCGGTTGGTTCTTGAATGTCCGGGGGAGGGGTTCAACAGTGCGATTATTGATCAGCGGGCTGCTGACGCGTACGATCTCGATGAGGACGAACTGTTTCGCATCACGGCCCGAAATACGCCCCGGAAAATGCCGCCGTTGCTGGAAACCATAAGCGAT
Source organism: uncultured Emergencia sp. (assembly GCA_944388465.1). Lineage (GTDB taxonomy): Bacteria > Bacillota > Clostridia > Peptostreptococcales > Anaerovoracaceae > Senimuribacter. The sequence goes on along the minus strand of CALXJA010000003.1, from coordinate 3,406 downwards.
ACATTCTACCTGTTGACGAACCAGCAGCGGGCAATGGGAGCAGGCGTACTGCTTTATGATGGAGTTCTGGATGAGGCGGCGGAAAAGATAGGATCGGATCTGTTTGTATTGCCTTCTTCCATTCATGAAGTGTTTCTTGTTCCGGATCTCGGACAGGATCTGCAAATGATGCGGAGAACGGTGATCGAAGCGAACCGCAGTGTGGTGAAGCGCAGAGAGATCCTTTCCGACAATGTTTATCGCTACAGCCGAAAGGAGAAGAAACTTGCGGTTGCTGTGGAACGTCCTGTAAATCCGGTAAACTGAAAAGAGAGGAAAAGACCTGCATATAGAGATATGTAGAGTATTGCCGCAATACGAGATGTATTTTGGTAAAAAAAGTGCGGCCGCTTCACTTTTGCAGCGCGGCCGCACAGCTTTTTTCAGGTGCAGGATATACTGCCGGAAACAGCAGCGTTACTACTCGTGACATTTGTGGCTGCCGCAGCTGTGGCCGCCTTCGTGATGTCCGCAGGAATGACCGCCTTCATGATGTCCGTGATGACTGCACTGTACATTGGCATTGTATTCCAGAGTTCCCTTTACCAGAGCCTCTGCCGCTGCGTCGGCACTGCCGGATACGCCGCCGTACAGTCTGATACCGGCTTCTGCCAGCGCGTTCTGCGCACCGCCGCCGATACCGCCGCAGATCAGGATCTCTACGCCCAGATCCTTCAGAAAACCGGCCAGCGCGCCGTGTCCGCTGCCGGCTGCGTTTTCCACATGGGAAGAGATGATTTTGCCGTCCTGTACGTCATAAAGCTTAAAGTTTTCACAATGGCCAAAGTGCTGGAAGATCTGACCGTTTTCATAGGTTACTGCAATTTTCATTTTCTTTTTGTCCTCCTCTGCAATTTTTGCTGTCTTTTTATTTTCCTGGCGGAAATCATAATCGCCGCCGCCGATCAAGAGCGATTTTTCATTGACGAGAGCATCAGCAATTTTGAATCGTGCGGATTCATAGATGTTGGTCACCGTCGAACGGGAGATATTCATCTGTACTGCACATTCTTCCTGTGTCATCCCCATATAGTCGATCAGCCGCAGCGTTTCGTATTCGTCTACGGTCATGGAAATGCAAAGGGGACAGCGTTCCTGCGTATAGCCCAGAGGGATGAAGCCCTCACAGCCGGGCAGGGAAGAAACGATTCTGCTTTTTTTCGGTCTTGCCATCGTCTTGCGCCTCTTTTCTGGAGTATATGCGGCTCTAAAAAGAAGCCGCATCGGAAAGATAGACTTTTGAAGATGTTTCGAGCCTCTGTGCCGTAACCGGTGTAAGTGCACGGGCGGAAACTTCTCCTGCGCATATTATTGTCATATGCTAAATATAATATACGCCTGTTATTGTCATATGTCAATAATAAAAACGTGATCCGCGGAGATAATTTTGACCGGTTGCTTTGCCGGCGGCTGCAAAAAAACAGGCGCAGCTATGGCTGCACCTGGAAAATAACGGGATTTTCAGTATTCTTTTTTGCGCAGACGCTTTAATTCGGGGATCTTTGCAGAATCGATACGGCCGCACTGCAGATTATCTTCAAGAAAGACATTGACCAGCTGAAAAAGCGTGTTGGTCTGTTCTTCCGTCAGCATTTCGGTACTGAGATAAATACCGCTGCGGTCGTCGGTAAGCAGACTGTCGATGGTAATGTTGAATATACGGGAAATTTTGATCAGCACATCATAAGAAGGCACTCTGCTGTCATTTTCGTAAGCAGAGACCGTGGATTTGGTGACGCCGAGACGCTCGGCGAGTTCCTTTTGCGTGAACCTTGCGTTTGTCCGTAATTCTTTTATCCTTTTTCCTATTAAAACCATACGTCACCTTCCTTATTGAGGCTATTTTACCGTATTTTTATTTTACAGTTGGACTAACAAAAGATACACTGATAGTAGACTTTTTGGGATGAGTATGGTAGAATAGATCGTGTTTTGTGAGGTTTCCGCAGGCTTTGTGCAGGAATGGCAGAACAAATGCGGTTTGCGGACAGAATCTATCTCACAGAATAAAGACGAAAAGAGAATGTGAAGAAGAAAGGGGAAGACATTATGCTGAGAATCGATCACCTGACTAAGGTATACGGCACAAAAAAAGCAGTCGATGATCTGTCACTCCATATACAAAAGGGGGAAATTTACGGATTTATCGGTCATAACGGCGCCGGAAAGACGACAACGATCAAATCCTGCTGCGGGATATTGAATTTTGACAAAGGGGAAATTTACATAGATGGTACGCCGATAAAGGGAAATGAACTGAGCTGTAAACAGAAGCTGGCCTATATTCCGGACAATCCGGATCTCTATGAATTCCTGTCCGGAATCAAATACCTCAATTTTATCGCTGACGTATATCAGGTTTCTGTAGCTGACAGAGAAGCCCGGATAAAGAAATATGCGGATATGTTTGAGATCACGCAGGATCTGGCTCAGCCGATCAGTGCATATTCACACGGCATGAAACAGAAAATCGCCATCATTTCCGCGCTGATCCATGCGCCGAAGCTGCTGATCATGGATGAACCTTTTGTCGGGTTGGATCCGAAAGCCGCACATCTGTTAAAGCAGACCATGAGACAGGTCTGCAACGACGGAGGCGCCATTTTCTTTTCTACCCATGTTCTGGAGGTGGCGGAAAAGCTTTGCGACAAGGTGGCCATCATCAAGGGCGGAAAGCTGATCACCTCCGGCACGATGGAAGAAGTAAAGGGCGATACTTCTCTGGAAGACGTATTCCTGGAACTGGAGGCCTGATATGCTGAGAAATCTCGTCATTATACGGATAAAATCCATGTTTGCCGGCATGTTCAGCCGTGAGAAGAAAAAGGCAGGAAAAGGCAGACTGATTCTTTTTGCCCTGTTGGGCGTCTATTTGCTGGTTTGTTTCGGCGTTATGTTCGGCGGTATTTTTTTCAGTATCTGTGATGTTTTTGCAGATATGGGACTTTCCTGGCTGTATTTTGGCTTTATGGGGATTCTGGTTTTTGTTCTCTGTTTTGTAGGCAGTGTGTTTATCACCCAGAACCAGTTGTACGAGGCAAAGGATAACGATTTGCTGTTGTCTATGCCGATCCCGGTAAAATACATCCTGATCTCCCGACTGCTTTCGATCGTCATTTTGAATTATATTTATGAACTGATGGTCATCCTGCCGGGAGCTGTCGTTTACTGCATCAGGCAGCCGATCCATCCTGCCGGCGCAGTATTTTTCCTGATCAGCTTCCTGGTGCTGCCGCTGCTGGTCCTGACCTTTTCGGCGCTGTTCGGCTGGATCATCGCGCTGGTCAATACCCGTATGCGCAGCAAGAATGTCGTGGTGCTGGTGCTGACGATGGTTCTGTTTATGGGCTATTTGTATTTGTGCCTG
>CALXJA010000002.1 GCA_944388465.1 uncultured Emergencia sp. | reverse complement strand
AGATATGCTGCCGCCGGCCGGGGGTATAGAGGATTTATACCCTGGCCGGCGGTTTTCTGCGATCAGGTATAAGAAGGGTATAAAATTTATACCCTGGTTAGAGGTTTTCGCAATAGAGTATAAGGATGGGTATAACAGGCTGGGTATAAATTGTCAGCTTCTGCGTCCTGCTGAACGGCGTCCTGGAATCTGCCGCTATTCCTGCAGCACCAGGATCAGCTGCGGCACGACTTGCTTTTTTCGGGACATGACACCCGGAAGACGGATGACGCTTTCCATTTGGAAGCTTTCATCGTATTGCCCGCGAAACGCTTCCAGTGCGATGCTTTTCGCGCGTTCTCCGGCGCAGATCAGTCCTGTTGTCTGCGTCAGCACATTGGTCAGCATGAAGAACGCCATATCCATGCCCTGCGACCGGATCGAATTCTCCATAAACGGGATCAGTTCTGCCTGCAGAGTCTCCAGATCTCCGCGGTTCGTGGCGATGAGCTGTCCTACGCCAAAGGATATGCCGCCGGCAGAAAAACGTTTGAAATCCTGGAAAAAAATTTCTTCTACGGACTTTTCCTTCAGACTGCTTCCGGCAGAAAACATATTTTCGGCCAGATCGTCAATATCGATCTCGCCTTTTTCCGCCAGAGCCAGAGCCGCCTGCCGGTCTGCCTCCGTGCAGGTAGGGGAGCGGAACAGCAGCGTGTCGGAAACGATGGCGCTGCACAAAAGCTGCGCCGTCTGGCGATCGATTTTCACGCCGGCCTCGGCGTACATCTGATAGATGATCGTCGCCGTACAGCCCAGAGGCTGATTTCGGAAAAAGACCGGCGAGATGGTCTCCACTGCGCCGATACGGTGATGATCGATGATCTCTTTGATTTCTGCGTGTTCGATGCCTTCCGCAGCCTGGCTGCGCTCGTTATGATCCACCAGAATGACGGGCTTTCCTTTGGCGCCCAGAAGATTCCGGCGGGAGATCATGCCGATGTAGCAGCCGTCATCATCGATAACCGGAAAATCCCGGTGCCGTTTGCTGGCCATGACCTTTTTCACTTCGTCGATATAGTCGGTGTCTTCAAAAGCAATTAAATGCTCCGTTCGCATAAAAAAGCCGATAGGAATGCTCTGATTGATCAGACGGGCGGCGGTAAACGCATCATAAGGCGTGGTAATGACCAGACAGCCCCGTTCTTCGGCTAACTTGCGGATGGTCAGAGAAACCTTGACGCCTTCGCACACAATCAGGCAGCCCGCTTCCATTTCCACCGCGCAAAGCTGTGATTCGTAACGATTTCCCAGGATCACCAGGTCGCCCTTTTGAATAAAGGATTCCATCAGATCCGGATTTGCGGCGGCAATCAGCACTTTGCCTTCCGTAAAATGCGCGCTGTCGTCTCCGCAGACCACTGTACCGTTCAGCGTTTCCACGATATTGGCGTATGAAGTCTCCGCCTGGGAAAGGATATTGCTGTCATAGACGTTCATGTAGGATTTGGCGATATCGCCTACCGTGATCAGTCCCTCCAGCATTCCGTCGCCGTTGACTACCGGTACAGTATACAGATCTTTTTCCTGCATCATGTTCCAGGCTCTTTTGATGGACAGCTGCCGGCTGACACCGGCCGTTTTTCTGATCTCAATATCTCTGACCTGCGTTGTGAAATTCTCCATCAGCGCCGGCGGTTCAACGCCGAAGCGTTCTAATACATAGCGGGTTTCTTCATTGATGCTGCCGGCTCTTGCCGGTATATAGCTGCCGCCGTCGATGGCGTGCTTGAGTCTGGCGTAGCAGATTGCCGAACAGATGGAATCAGTATCCGGGTTGCGATGTCCAATGACATAGATTTTTTCTCTTTCTGTCACAGTAAACTCCTTTTTCGTTTGGTCAGGCTCTGCGCTGAAAAAACTTCGCTGAAGAATTTCGCTAAAGAATTTTGCTAAAAAACTTCGCTGGTGAGGCAAGATCTTTCAGCAGAGCCGCTGCGCTCCAGGCGGTGATCGGGCCGGAGCCGGGATTTTGCGGATCTGGCAGCGAATCCGGTATGAATTTCCCTTTGAGAAAAGGGATCATCAAGTAGCGCAATTATATCACGGAGCGGGTCAGTATGGCAAGTCTCGCCTGCACACCCGCATACGTCCGTATATGCAGCATATGTAGTATATGTCCGCATACATCCACATCTTGAAAAGCTGTATACAAAAATGGTATAATATTATGTTATTTTAAGGAATTCCAAGAATACAGGAGGAGATACCATGGCGGCAAACAACTACACCAGCCCGCTTTCCGAGCGGTACCCGAGCAAGGAGATGCAGTTTCTCTTTTCCCCGGACATGAAATTCCGGACCTGGAGACGGCTGTGGATTGCTTTAGCTGAAGCAGAAAAAGAGCTGGGACTGGACATTACCCAGGAGCAGATCGACGAACTCATTGCGCATAAAGACGAGATCAACTACGAGGTCGCGAAGGCCAGAGAAAAAGAGGTCCGTCACGACGTCATGAGCCACGTCTACGCCTACGGCCAGCAATGCCCGAAAGCAAAAGGCATTATCCATTTAGGCGCGACTTCCTGCTATGTAGGCGATAATACGGATATCATCATCATGCGGGAAGCGTTGAAACTGATCCGTAAAAAACTGATCAACACCATTGCGTCTCTGGCTGATTTTGCCGAAAAATACAAAGCCCTTCCGACTCTGGCCTATACCCATTATCAGCCGGCTCAGCCGACGACAGTGGGAAAGAGAGCCACCCTCTGGCTCAACGATCTGGTCATGGATCTTGAGGATCTGGACTATGTACTGGAATCCCTGAAGCTGCTGGGTTCCAAGGGCACTACCGGTACCCAGGCCTCCTTCCTGGAACTTTTCGAGGGCGATCACGAAAAATGCCGCCAGCTGGACGCGAAAATCGCGGAAAAAATGGGATTTTCCGGATGCTACCCGGTATCCGGCCAGACCTATTCCCGCAAAGTAGACAGCCGCGTGCTCAACGTTCTTGCCGGCATCGCGCAGTCCGCCCATAAATTTTCCAACGACATTCGGCTTCTGCAGCATATGAAGGAGGTCGAAGAGCCGTTTGAAAAACATCAGATCGGCTCATCTGCCATGGCTTATAAGCGCAATCCGATGCGCAGCGAACGTATGGCTTCCCTGGCCAATTACGTGATGAGCGACGCCATGAATCCGCAGATTACCGCGGCTACGCAGTGGTTTGAACGCACCCTGGATGATTCAGCAAACAAACGGATTTCCGTCAGCGAAGCTTTCCTCGCCACTGACGGTATTCTGGAATTATATATCAACGTTTCCAACGGTCTGGTCGTCTATCCGAAAGTCATCGAAGCACACCTGATGGCGGAGCTGCCGTTTATGGCTACAGAAAACATCATGATGGACGCGGTGAAGGCCGGCGGCGACAGACAGGAGCTTCATGAGCGTATTCGCGTTCATTCCATGGAAGCGGGAAAAGTCATTAAAGAGCAGGGAAAAGCAAACGATCTTCTGGATCGTATCGCAGGCGACCCGGCCTTTAATATAACAAAAGAGGCTTTACAGAAGGTTTTGAAGCCAGAGAACTATGTGGGAAGAGCCACAGAACAGACAACTGAGTTTCTTAACGGGGTCATAAAGCCTATTCTGACAGCAAATGAGGATCAACTGGGACTCACTGCTGAAATCAACGTATAACGTAAAGAATAGGAGTGATGAATTATGATCAAAGCGATTGTCGGCGCCAACTGGGGTGACGAGGGCAAAGGTAAAATTACGGACGTGCTGGCGAAAGAATCCGATATCATCGTCAGATTTCAGGGAGGAAGCAACGCAGGCCATACCATTAAAAACGACTATGGCAAATTTGCCCTTCATATGCTGCCATCCGGCGTATTTTACCGCCATACGACCAGTATTATCGGCAATGGTACAGCGCTGAACATTCCCCGGCTGATCGGTGAGCTGCAGTCGCTGAGCGACCAGGGCGTACCTGCCCCGAAGCTTCTGGTTTCCGACCGCGCACATATCGTCATGCCGTATCACATCCTCTTGGATGAGTATGAAGAAGAGCGGCTGGGCGGTAAATCCTTCGGCTCTACCAAAAGCGGCATCGCGCCGTGTTATTCCGACAAATATGCCAAGATCGGTTTCCAGGTCAACGAGCTTTTCATGGATGAAAAACAGCTCCTGGAAAAGCTGGAAAACATCTGCACACTGAAAAACGTCATGATCACCGGTCTTTATCACAAACCTGCGCTGGAGCCTGAGAAACTGCTGCAGACGCTGAAGGAATACAGGGATATGATCGAGCCTTATGCGGCCAATACTACCGCCTTCCTGCATCAGGCGATCCGGGAAGGCAAGAATATTCTGCTGGAAGGACAGCTTGGCGCTTTGAAAGACACGGATCACGGTATCTATCCAATGGTTACCTCTTCCTCTACTCTGGCCGGTTACGGCGCTGTCGGCGCAGGTATTCCGCCATATGAGATCAAAGAGGTCGTCACGGTAGTCAAAGCGTACTCCTCTGCCGTAGGCGCCGGAGCCTTTGTCAGCGAGTTGTTTGGTAAAGAAGCCGACGAGCTTCGCAAGCGAGGCGGCGACGGCGGTGAATTTGGCGCCACCACAGGACGGCCGCGCCGGGTAGGCTGGTTCGACGCCGTAGCCACCCGGTACGGATGCAGAATGCAGGGAACCACGGAGGTCGCTCTGACGGTTATCGATCCCCTGGGCTATCTGGACGAGATCCCTATCTGTATCGGTTATGAGATCGACGGACAGGAACATCAGGACTTTCCGAATACTACGCTGCTCTACCGGGCAAAACCGATCCTGAAGAAACTGCCGGGATGGAAATGCGATGTTCAGGGAATCCGCAGTATCGACGAGCTGCCGGAGGCCTGCAAAGACTATATCGACGAGATCGAACGGCAGATCGGCTTTCCGATCACCATGGTCTCCAACGGACCGGGCAGAGAGGATATTATGCGGCGTCAGCCGAAATTATAAAGAAGGAAGAAAGAAGGTGCTTTAGGCTATGTACAAGAAAGCTATCCGGCCGGCGTGGGCCGAGATCAATCTGACCAATCTGGATTACAACATCAAGCGCATCAGAGAAAAAGTCGGTCCGGACAGAGAAATCATCGGCGTTATCAAAGCCGACGCTTACGGACACGGTTCCATTATGTGCGCCAAGGTTCTTCGGGAAAACGGCGTGAAAACCTTTGCTGTGGCTACGCTGCAGGAAGCCGTTACTCTGCGCAAAGCCGGAACTCGTGAAGATATCATTATGCTGGGTCTGACACCGGATCTTTATGCCGATATCATCGTAGAATACGACATTACGCCGGTAGTATGCGATTCCGCCAACGCCAGGGCGATCAACGACGCGGCGGAAAACGCGGGGAAAACCGTTTCCGGTCTCATCGCCATCGATACAGGCATGGGACGTATCGGCTATCTGGCGGATGAGATCGAGACGTCCATCGAGGATATCAAACGGATCGAAGCGCTTCCGCATTTCAAGATCAAAGGCCTGTTTTCACATATGTCCACGGCCGATGCCGCCGATAAAACCTTTTCCCATGAGCAGGAAGCCAAGTACAATGCGTTCTTCCAGGCTCTGGTAAAATCCGGAATTAACGTGCCTGTCCGCACATTGGCCAACAGCGCCTCCATTATGGAGCTGCCGAGCGTTTACTTTGAGGCTGTGCGTCCGGGTATTATCCTCTATGGCTGTTATCCGTCAAACGAGGTGGACAGAAACCAGCTTTCTCTCAAACCGGTCATGTCGGTAAAAGCGAACATCGTTCATCTGAAAAACGTTCCGGAGCATTTCTCTGTAGGCTATGGCAGGAAATATATTTCTGAAAAGCCGGCTCGCATTGCGACGATTGCACTGGGTTATGCCGACGGCTATCCGCGCCCGTACTCCTCACAGGCCAAGGTGATCGTCAACGGCGTTGTTTGCCCGATCGCCGGAAATATCTGCATGGATCAGTGCATGATCGACGTATCCGCTGTTCCTGATGTAAAGGTCGGCGATGAGGTCATCGTCATGGGTTCCGACGGCGTAAATTCTATACTGGCCGACGATATCGCCGAAGCTACCGGCACTATCAACTACGAGATCTGCTGCGCCTTCGGCCAGCGTCTGCCAAAGGTATATGTAAAATAGCCCGGGATGCTGCAGCATATTCGATTTGTATTCTTGTCAATCCCCATTTTATTCGCATCGATAAAATGGGGATTCCCGTATATCCGCCCGTACGCGGACGCTGCCTGAACGGCGTCTTTTGCATGACTGCAAAAAGGAGGTTCTCATGCCTAATCGATCTAAGCAAGGTGAATTGTTTCATCAAATCATCGCAAGTATGCACAGTGCAATGCAAAGGTGCAGCCGCGATCACAAAGATAAACAGATCTATCCCTATAACAGTCAGGAGCAGCTGATCGAAAATTTATACCTGTGGTATGATGAGATCAAAACAGACCTTGACCGGCTGAAAAAGCATCTGCCTGCTTACGGTTTTACGATGAAAGATATTTGCGGTTATATGAAGAATAATGCGATCAAACTCGTTCAGCCGGAAACGGATGAAGTCTGGAGATCGAAAGGGACATTGGCTCCGAGTGATTTTTTTATCAACGCCAGGTATTATGAAATCCCGAACACCTGGTATAACCGCAGACAGGCAATATTGCATCTGAAAGATATTCCTCTTCGTTTTTCCCCAAAGGAGATACAGGAAATCGTAGGAACTATAGTCTCCGCACTGCCTTCGCCAGGAAACAATTTCCCAAAAAAATTCCGCGAAGCCGCGAATCTGAGTGAGCTGTATGATCTTTGGGGCGAGCTGATTATTTACGCAGAGACCGGGGAAGAGGCACGGAACGAGGAATCTTCCGGCACGAATATTCTCATTGCATCAAAGGGGGAAATAGAAAAGCTTTATCCCCTTGACCTGCGTACGGCCGGCTCTTCCCGGCAGGTTCTGGTCAACTATGCCAGTACTTCTCTTATCAGCAACCGGTTTGTCTCTGATGACTATCCGGAAGAGTGGCGGCATTATCTGAATACAAGCGAGAGCGACACAACGATTGACATCGTATTGACCTGTCCGCAAACTTCTGCAGAAATGGACGCTATCCGGTTCAAAATGAAGCCCCGCCATTTAAAAGGAGATCCCAGGGATATCATTCGCAACAATATCGTAGAGCTGAGAAAAAGAATCCGTGAAACAGAAACGAAGGTAACCCTGTATTTAACGGACATATGCCTGCCCTGCGCGTATTTTCTGAATGAATTTCATAATGAGGAACATCTCAGTAATATCAAGGTCGATCTGTATCTGCCGAATTTTTCCGTTTATGACGACACGATCTGGGAACGGGACGCTCATTTAATTCCGCCGGGTATGGGATCAGATGCGGAAATCCGCCAGAGTTTTGTTGTTGAGAACAGGGGAAGACAGAAGGAGATCTACTGGATATTCAAATTCAATATCGAAGAAATCATCAGACACAGCAAAAGGCTCGATATTTCTTCATCCCTGAGGGATGAAGAGGTAGAAGCAAATCTGCAGGCGATCATAGAAGAATTTCGCAATACAGGTAAGAATTTCTATTAGGGAGAGGTGTAAAATGGGCACAGGGAAAAAAATAACGGATTTATACGTCTTAAAAAACGAAGAGATCAGAACGGCCACAAAAGAAAGCTATCGTCAGTACTTCTGCGGCAACTTACAAAGGCCGCAGATCCTGGATTATATTTCTACCGAAGCGTTAGAGATCGGCACGTCGGATTACCGGGTCTTCACGGCCGATACGCCGCATTTTCATACCCGGACGGCCGATATGCTCTATATTCTCAAAGGAGAATTTCATGTGCTGCTTATAGAAGAAAAGACCACCGTCGTTTTGCAGACGGGGGATTTTATCAGTATTCCTCCCCGTACGCCTTATGCGTCCAAAGCGGCGGCAGGTACGCAGACGCTTTTTATCAAAGTGACAGAGAAAAATGATAAGGTAAATGTGGAGACAGATCCGGAAATTGAAAACTGGCTGAGGGATGAAATTTGATTTCGTCCCTCTTTTTTTGCCTCTCCATCAGATCTGTACGATCCGCTCCATCGGGGAACGATCTTACCTATATCCGGGAAAGCGCTTGGCAACAAGCGTTTTTTTGTGCGGCGGGCATGTCCGGAGACGGATCCCGCCGCAGGAACCATATGCCGCTTTTCATCAGACAGGGGATAAAACACGTTGTTTTTCCCCTGTTTTGCAATGTATTCCCCTTGTATTTCCCGTCTTTTTTGTCAGGAGAAAAAGTAGGATAATAGATTCAACCTCAGGAGAAAGGAGGAGTGAACAATGTCAACTCCTGTCGCTTATGAAAGATTCGATGCCTGCTATGGAAAGGTCGTCGATTGCTGCCGATCCGGCGCATATCTGGTTTTAGACAATGGGGCGAAGGCGTTCGCTTACAGATTCGCTCATTTATTCCCGGGGACACAGGTGCTGTGCACCGTCTTACAGCCTCCGACCGAAAAGAAAAGGATGCTGGTCTCCATTGATTCTGTCTGCTATGCTCCCGTATGTTGAACGACACTTTATTTTAGAAGGAAAAGGAGGTAAAACTATGCTGTCGTTAATGAGTAATAAAACGAAAATAAAATGTGCCGGCATCATCCTGCTGGCATTCGCCAGCGCTTTGCTCGCATCTATATGGCCGGTACAACTGGGAGAAATCTATACCGCTATCTCCGATGGAACTGTTCGCACGGTTGAAGACGGCGCGCTGGTTGTAATGCTGATCGTGCTTCCTTGACCTTCTTCCGATTCCTATGGGGATGCACGGTAAACAGGGAAGCAGACCGAATAGGGTTATTTTGCAACGCCTCTTCCTCTGTACAAAAACCGCCTGAGCGATCTTTCGCTCAGGCGGTCTGCTGGTATCCCCGGACAGAATCGAACTGTCAATTACGCTTTAGGAGAGCGTTGTTATATCCATTTAACTACGGAGACATGTAATTAAACTAATCAATAAAAGAAAACATATAACGTATTTTTTCCTTTGTTATCATACCACTTTTTCCTCTTTATTTCAATCCTTGATTTTCGCGGCGGCCGGCAATCGGTCGGTAAACCAGGCTCCCCTCGCTCAAGAAGCTGCATATACTGCTAAGGGGGGATAAAAATGGCAACAGTAAAAGCAAAAGGGATAGATGTATCTTACTGGCAGGGAAAGCCGGCTGACAGCGCGTACCGGCGATACAAAGCCGCAGGCTGGGATTTTCTGATTGCCCGAATCGGCTACGGGGCGAATGGCGTCAGGCACGAGGATCTATCCTTTGCCTACAACAGAGATAAAGCAAAAAAGTACAGCATACCTTTAGGTGTTTATTATTACAGCAACGCCCGAAATGCCGCAGAGGGAAAGGCAGAAGCCCGGTACGTACTGCGGCTTCTGCAGAAACAGAGTCTGCAGCTTCCCGTATGGATCGATATGGAAGATAACGCTACTTCCGGCAAAGCCGGAAAAGCCGCGCTGGCCGCTGCCTGCCGGGCGTTCTGCGAAACCATAGAAGCAGAAGGCTATATGGCTGGCGTATACGCTTCTTCGTCATGGTTTACGACAAAAATCGGTAATTTGAAGGAAATACGCAGATGGGTGGCTCAATATAATGATAAACTGCTTTTTAATGGAAGCTATGATATGTGGCAGTATACCAGCACCGCTGTCGTGCCCGGCTTTTCCGGCGTAAGGGACGCGAACCGATGCTATGTGGAATTTGAAAAGCAGAATTTTCTAATCCGGCCAAAAGTTGATCTTTTGGTGCGCAGCAGAAGTTCGCTTCGTTCACGGAAAAAGGGAGTCATCGGCCAAAACGGAATCTACCGCATTGTCAAAGTGAATAAGAAGGGTACCAGAGGTCTTGTGTTCGGCGCAGGCTGGGTAACGATCACCGATAAGTACGTGACCCGGATCGAAACACAGAACTTTCGTGTAGAAACAAAGGGAAATCTCATCGTTCGCGCGTCGCCGCTGCTTTCCTCGGTACAAACCGGAAAATTGAAAAAGGGACGGCGATACAGGATCGTCGCCGTCAGTCAGGATGGAAAACGGGGACAGCTGCAAAACGGCGGATGGATCACCATGACGGATAAATATGTAAACATCCTGCCATAATAGGAAATAAGACAGCGGGCGCAGAGAAAGTGGCTGTGCCCGCCGCCTGTCTATTTTTTTATTCCCTGATGATCACAGATTTGACGCCCTCTTCTAATAGAATGTTGATAATTTCATTTCTGGAGGTATTCGCCTCTTTGGCAATCTGATCCAGCTGCTCGTACAGCTCGGACGGAATACGGATCGACAGCAGTTTATATCCATCTTCTCCCCGAAGTTTCTTTTTTCTGATTTCAATCTCCATAGTACATTCCTCCCATCCATAAAGTAATTTTATGGCAAGTCTGGTGTGGAAATATATATTACAATTATGTTATATTCAAAACATATCTATAATTCTTACGACCGGAGATGAGGATGCATAGCAGCTTACGGATCCGGATCGCGGGCTTATGCCGTACAGATTGAAGTATCAGCGAAAGGCGGCATAAGACGTTTTATATGGAATCAGGAGGTTCACATGAAAGAAAAAAAAGACTTTGACAAACTGATCAGAGAAAGAATAGGCGAAGCCTTGCGCAAAAAGGAGCAGGAAGAAACGCTGAACCGGAATTCTCTGGAGGAATGGGAAAAGAGTTATGAAAAAGAGACGGGAGAAAAAGAAAATGAATGAGAAAAAGGTGGTAAAACGAGAAAAAGCATACGAATCATTCGTATGCTGCAGACCGTAGACAAACCCCAGACGACAAGAGCGATTCGTCCGGGGTTTTCTATGGCAATTTTCAGTTTCTCGTATATTGATTCAAGTATGGCAGAAATGGAGCATTTTTTAGTCCTCTCGCCTCCTGATTTCCACAGTATTCTTACCAGTTTTTTAATATTTAAGCACGCAAACGTAAGCCCAACTTTCATCGCCATCTTCTCGTTTCCTATCTGCTGGGTGTATCTCATTGCGTGGTTCTCTTTTGCCGTACCAAAGTTCCTCTCTATGGTCTCTTTTCGCTTTGCATATATGTCCCTGCTGCTTCTCAGGCACCTTATGTCTTCACAGATTTCCATATATTCTTCCCACACGTGGCGGGTAATCGTTTTGACATGTTCTCTGCTTTCCGTGCATTTATCAAGGTATGGACACGTTGCACATATGCTGCCATCGCTTTTGTATTCTCTATATCCTTCTCTGTTCGTTGTATGGTACTTCAGTATCTGATTGCCGGGACATATGTAGCAGTCATAGTACTCGTCATATACATATTCGTATTTCCTGAAAAAGCCCTCCTTCGTCTGTGGTCTCTTGTATGCCATCAGCGGCTTTATCTCATCATCAAGTATCTGTTTTACAATAGCCGGTGTCCTGTATCCCGCGTCCATTACTACCATATCCGGATGAAATTTCTTTATCTTCTCGTATATGGCCGGGAAGGTTCTGCTGTCATTTTCGTTTCCCGGATGAACGCTGTAACCAAGCATCCACCCGTGTCTGTCACATACAGCCTGAATGCTGTAGGCAAAGACTTCTTTATGTTCTCCTTTATGAAACCATCCACTTTCAGGATCTGTCAGACTCTCTTTTCTGTTCTTGCATTTACTGGGGTCTTCTTCGTCCTGACTTCCTTCATTCTTTCCCTTTTCTTTAAGAGGTCTTTTTCCATGAGCCTCTCTGTCTTTCTTGATTTCTTCTTTCAGTGCCTCATCGTAGGCTCTGGCTGCTTTCTTTGCTACAAGTACGTTCTTAAACTTCTTTCTGTTGGCGCAGGCCTTAACATGCGTTGAGTCTACGAATACCAAAGATGTATCTACCAGCCCCTTCCTCATGCACTGCATGAGGATGTTCTGGAATATCTGTTCGAAAAGGTCAGTACCTTCGAAACGTCTTTTGTAGTTCTTTCCGAATGTCGAAAAATGAGGTACTTTATCGTAAAATCCAAGACCCAAAAACCAGCGGTATGCCATATTGACTTCTATTTCTTTGATCGTCTGCCGCATACTTCT
>CALXJA010000001.1 GCA_944388465.1 uncultured Emergencia sp. | reverse complement strand
GCAGCAGCAGGAAGAGGATCGGTTCCAAAAGCTTCAGAAACAGAGTCAGAATCGTAAACTGTACCTGGGATATGCGGATCACCGTCTCATTGTCCAGTCTGACCGCGCAGTACATGGTCTTCTCTGCAAGCGTCCGGGAATAGCGGGAAGATTCACCGAATCCCTTTTCCCAGGCTTCCTTTACCTCCGGCCGGTTTTTATGATTTTCCATCGTGCCTTCATCCGCGGCAGAATCAAAGAGAACATCGCCGTCTTTATTGATCCAGGTCAGCCGGTGATCCTCAGCAACCGAAAGTCCCTCCAGATAGTTCATGCCGCTTTCCTCTACCGCCCTGGTCACAAAATAAGCCTCGTTGTACAGTTCCTGTTCCGATTCGTCATTGTACTGCAGATACAGCGCGCCCATGATGAGCGCCAGACAGGAGATCCAGGTCAGGATCGCAACAAGAAAAATACCGCGGAATATCCTACTCTTCATGCTTTGCTTCTCCGATCTTATACCCGATTCCCCTTACGGTTTCGATCAGTTTTCCGCATTTTCCCAATTTCTGCCGCAGCGAACGGATGTGAACGTCTACCGTCCGGCTTTCCCCATCAAAGGCGTAGCCCCATATCTTGGTCAAAAGCTGATCCCGGGTAAAGACGATGCCCTGATTTTCCACCAGCAGCGTCAGCATCTCGAACTCCTTCAGCGTCAGCGCGACCTCTTCTCCGTCAGCCTTAACGACGTGCTTTGATGGCGACAGATACAATCCGTCAATGGTGTAATCCTTTTCGGTATCCACCACGTCTGCCCGGCGCAGAAGCGCCCGGACCCGGGCGATCAGCTCCATCATGCCAAAAGGCTTCGGCATGTAGTCATCGGCGCCGTAGTCCAGGCCGATCACCTTGTCGTATTCGGTTCCCTTAGCCGTCAGCATCATAATGGGCACCTTCTTGGTCTGGCTCATGCTTCTCAGCCTTTTCAAAATCTGCAGTCCGTCTTCCTCCGGCAGCATGATATCCAGCAGAATCAGCGCCGGAACCTCTGTGCGGAGCGCCTCCCAGAACAGCGACGGCTTCTCAAAGCCTCTGGCCTCATAGCCGGCATTATTCAATGTATACAACACCAGTTCGCGGATACTGTTGTCATCTTCCACAAAATAAATCATACTTGTTCCTCCATTTACCTATTATTACAGTTTACTATAGCATTTCTGCAAATTCCATATGAAAAATGTAAAATCCCTGTTAATTTTCCTGCGGCGCCGACAGCGCAAAATCTTCTGCACACGTGCATATCGGCGCTGTCTGACGCATATATTGGTTTTAACTTGAGTTTAAGGAGCGGTGTTTCAATATGAAGGATTACATAGAAGAGAGAGTACTTGCGCTGGCCGACTATATCATTTCCACAAATTCTACCGTCCGGGCCGCTGCGAAAAAATTCAAGGTCAGCAAAAGTACGGTACACAAGGATGTCACAGAAAGACTGCAGGAAATAAGTCCTTCTCTTGCCGCACAGGTAAAAGCAGTGCTGGATGTCAACAAGGCCGAACGCCATATACGGGGCGGTCTTGCTACCAGAGAAAAGTATACCCATATACATATAGATGAAGAATAGATTACAGACGCGCTTTCCGTCGGAAGCTGAGGCGAGCATGACCGGATCTGAAAGGGGAAAGAATCTCCCCAAGCAGATGGAAATGTACATAGCCTCCTATGCTCTAAGCCGCCGTTTAACCTGATTTTTCCCTGGTTAAGCCCCTGCTTAGAGCGTTTTCATTTCAAAAAACCTCCCGCAGCGGCATACCGCAGAGCGCCGGCATCTCTTTCTCTCCGGGCGTTCTCTTCCCGAAAGCTCCTTATCTTTACTAATTGAATTCCTTTTAAAAATACATTATAATAGTATCAATATTCCGATAGATGTCGAGGAGGGAAACTATGATCTATTTCAGAAGCGATTACAGCCAGGGCGCTCATCCCCACGTTCTGGATGCACTGATTCGAACCAACGAAGAACACACAGACGGCTACGCTCTGGATTCTCACAGCGAGCACGCAGCACAGATGATCAAGGATATGATCGGCAGACAGGACTGCGAGGTCTATATGATGGTCGGCGGCACACCGGCCAACATCGTGACTATCGCCTCCGCCCTGAAACCGTTTGAGGCTGTGGTGGCGCTGAAATCCGGACATATCTATATACATGAATGCGGCGGCGTAGAGGCCACCGGTCACAGAGTCCTCACCGTTGACGGAGAAGACGGCAAACTGACCCCTGCTTCTATTGAACAGGCCTGGGGAGAATTTGAGGACGACCATACCGTTATCCCGAAAATGGCCTATATTTCCAACACCACCGAAAGCGGCACCATCTATACCAAGGCTGAGTTAGAAGCGCTGAGCAAGGCCTGCCGGGAACGGAACATGTATCTGTATATGGACGGCGCCAGACTGGGCGCAGCGCTGACCTGCGAAGACAACGATCTGACCATCCGCGACATCGCGCAGCTGGTAGACGCATTCTACATCGGCGGTACAAAGAACGGCGCGCTGCTGGGCGAAGCCGTAGTCGTCTTCGATGATGACATCAACGACCATTACCGCTGGATGATCAAGCAGAACTGCAGTATGCTGGCCAAAGGCCGGCTGATCGGCGTCCAGTTTGAAGCGCTTCTTGAAGGCGGCGAAGACAGTGTCTTCTATCAGATCGCAAGACACGAAAACGCCATGGCCAAAATGCTGCGTGAAGGCATCGCCGAAGCCGGCTACAGCTTTGACGGCAATTCTAAGACCAACCAGATCTTCCCGATCCTCCCGGAACCATTAGTCCGGGAACTGGAAAAGGATTTCTTCTTCTATGACTGGGCTCCATACGGCGAGGGACAGAGAGTTATACGTCTGGTAACCTCCTGGGGCACCACAGAAGCGGATGTACAGGCTTTCCTCAACGCGCTGAAAAAGCATTAGCCTGGAAAGCGCCGCAGAAGACAGCATCTGCGTTCACTTTACCGCAATAACAGCAAAAGAATCAAGAGACTGACCCATTAACGATGGTTTCGTTGGTGCGGCAGTCTCTTTTTTGTGCGCCAAAAATTTGTCGTCACGATTCAACAACGGTGTATGGACAAAAAAGTTAATTGAGATAAACAATTTTACAACCTTAGCATCAAGACCTATACTGATAGAGGTTATTTTAATGTTTATATATTTTCGCAGGCAAGGGCGGGACAGCCGGTATCCGGTATCCTGCAGCCCTATGCCACAGCACAAATCCGCAACCAAAAGGAGAACCATCATCATGCCCGATAAACTTATCCTTC